>QHUV01000152.1 GCA_003222065.1 Gemmatimonadota bacterium
ATCGGCATCACGAACCAGCGCGAGACGACCGTCGTTTGGGATCGCGCCACGGGCGAGCCGATCTGCAACGCCATCGTGTGGCAGGACCGTCGCACCGCGGCTATGTGCGATCGTCTGCGCGCGCGCAAGCTCGATCGTGTGATCCGTCGCAAGACGGGGCTCATCGTCGACGCGTATTTCTCGGCGACCAAGGTGCAGTGGATTTTAGAGAACGTGAAAGACGCCAAGGCGCGCGCCAAGGCGGGGCAGCTCGCCTTCGGTACCGTGGACTCGTGGCTCGTCTGGAATCTCACAGGCGGTAAAGTGCATGTGACCGACGCGAGCAATGCGTCGCGCACGATGCTCTTCGACATCGCGAAGGGCGAGTGGGACGACGAGCTCCTCAAGATCTTCGGTGTCCCGCGATCGATGCTGCCGGAGGTGCGATCGTCGAGTGAGGTGTACGGCACGACGACGCTCCTCGGCGCGCCGATGCCGATCGCCGGCATCGCCGGGGATCAGCAGGCGGCGCTCTTCGGCCAAGCATGCACGAAGCCCGGCATGGCCAAGAACACGTACGGCACCGGCTGCTTCATGCTGATGAACACCGGCACAAAGCGCATCGCGTCGAAGAACAATCTCCTGACCACGGTCGCCTGGCGGATCGGCGATCACACCGAGTACGCGCTCGAGGGGAGCATCTTCATCGCCGGTGCCGTGGTGCAGTGGCTGCGCGATGGGTTGGAGTTCTTCCGCGCCGCGCCCGAGATCGAGGCGCTCGCCGCGACCGTGACGGACACCGGCGGCGTCTATCTCGTCCCCGCCTTTGCCGGACTTGGCGCGCCGCACTGGGATCAGTACGCCCGCGGGACGATCGTCGGCCTAACGAGAGGCACGACGAAGGCCCACATCGCCCGGGCGGCGCTGGAGGCGATCGCGCTCCAGACGATGGACGTGCTCAAGGCGATGGAGGCCGACGCCGGCATCAAGTTGAAGGAGCTGCGCGTCGACGGCGGGGCGAGCGCCAACGATCTCCTCATGCAACTCCAGGCCGACTTGTTAGGCGTCGCGGTCGTCAGGCCAAAGGTCGCCGAGACCACGGCGTTAGGCGCGGCGTACCTGGCGGGGCTCGCCGTGGGGTACTGGAAGTCTCAGGCCGACATCGCGCGGCAGTGGCAGGTGGACAAGAAGTTCACTCCGGCGATGAAGCCTGCGGCGCGGAAGCAGATCGCGAGCGGCTGGGAGCGGGCGCTCGGCCGCGCCAAGGCGTGGGAGCCAGCCGACTAGTAGATCGTAACCCAGATGATGATAGCAGGAGAGGGTCCTGTGGGCGTTATGGCAGTATTGCCATAACGCCCCACAGGACCCCACTCCTGCTATCACACTAGCTCGGCGGTCGCTCGGACGAGATCGCGAACTTGAAGCCATCAGGGTCGCGAACGCGAAAGACGCGCGCGCCCCACGGCATGTCGGTCGGCTCGGAATCGAGCGTGCCGCCAAGATCCTTGATTCGCTTCGCGATCTCGTCGACGCTCTGCGCGGTTATGAACTGGAGCGAGAATCCCTCGCCTTTCGGCCGGTCCATGCCTTTGGCGCCGTCGTCCTGATTGAGCAGGATCCGCACAGCTCCCGCTTTGAGCGCGACCGATCGCACCTTCCCACCGCGCTCGTACTCTCGATCGACGATGAAGCCGACGAGGTCGCGATACCACGCGACGCTCTTCTCGAGATCCTTCACCGTGAGCGACGCTGTCAGCTCGCGGGCCCGAAATGATTCTGGCTGGACGCGGTCCATGTACTCACTTGGTTGATCGTGTAGAGTCCTCGAAACCAAAGAAACGGTCCATGCGCCAGCTGCCATCCCGCTGGCGGAGAAAGAAGGTGACGTATCTGCCGAATTCCGTCATGCGTAGGCCGGTGGAGTCCGTCCACGATTGCTGGAAGGCGCCAAACTCCGTCGCGTGCTCGGGCGCCACGCGTCGATTGGCGACGCTGAGACGAAGGTCGACGTCGCGCTCGCCCGCCCAGTTGCTCCGCGCCATTGCCGCCAGATCGGCCGGACCCCGAACGGTCTTGAAGGCCGGCCACTCAAAGACCGCCGTGTCCGTGTAGAGCGCCGCATACGCCCGCGGATCGCGATTCTGGTATGCGCGGACGAGATGCGCGTTGAGCGAGTCGATGCCGCTGTTCGCGTCGCCCACTGAGACCGGCGACGGCTTGGAGCAACCAAATCCCAGGAAGCACAACGAGATGAGAAGTAAGCTACTTCTCATCAGTGGTCTCTGGCGCCGGCGCGTCCTCGACTCGGCGCTCGTCGCGTCGTTGCTGACGCTCGGCGCGTTTGTTCTCCTTCTTGGTCTTGCGCTCCTGTTCCTTGCGGCGTCTATCGAAATCGTAATTTGGCTTCCGGGGCATGGTGGGGAGGCTCCGTGAAAGACTGAGGTGAATGCACGCGCATGGCGCGGCCATGCGAAAGCTATCGGACAATCTCCATTAAAGCTCCAGACCGTCTCCACATCGTCTCCAAGCACCACGGACTTACCGCGAGCATCGTGCTAATCACCGATCTCTTTCGAGGATCTGATCATGGCACGCATGCTACCCGACCCGACATTCTACCCGTCGCCGAAGATGGCCGGCGAGGCGCCGGCTGAGTCGCTGGCGTACGTCGCGCTGCTCACGAATGGGCAGAATGGCAAGAAAGACGCACTCGGTGTCGTCGATACTGATCCGCGATCGCCCGACTACGGGCGACTCGTCGGGAAGCTCGACTTCCCGAATGGCGGCAACGAGCTGCATCACTTCGGCTGGAACGCCTGCAGCTCACATCTCTGCGCGTACGCGCCAAACCCACACATGGAGCGGCGATTTCTCGTCGTGCCGGGGACGCACAGCTCGCGCATTCACGTCGTCGACACCATGCCCGACCCACGGAAGCCGCGCCTCGTGAAGGTGATCGAGGGCGCGGAGGTAACGGCGAAGACGGGATATGCAGCGCCGCACACCGTACACTGCGGTCCCGACGGCATCTACATCAACGCGTTAGGCACTCAGGATGGCGACGGCCCCGGCGGCATCTTCATCCTCGACCACGAGACCTTCGAGCCGCGCGGGAGTTGGGAGCTGAACAGGGGCCCGCAGTATCTCGCCTACGATTTCTGGTGGCATCTCGGCCACGACGTCATGATCACCAGCGAGTGGGGGACGCCGAACATGGTGAGCAGCGGCGTCAATCCTGAGCTGCTGCTCGCTGGCAAGTACGGCAACGCCCTGCACGTCTGGGATCTGCGCCGCCGCAGTCACATCCAGAAGCTGGAGCTCGGCGCCGAGCAGCAGATGGTGCTCGAGCTGCGCCCGGCGCACGATCCGAGACGAAGCTATGGCTTCGTCGGCGTGGTGCTGAGCCTGAAGGACCTCTCCAGCTCCATCTGGATGTGGCAGCATAACGACGCGACCAAACGCTGGGAGGTGCGCAAGGTCATCGAGATCCCCGCCGAACCGGCCGATCCGTCGGAGCTGCCGCCGCTGCTACAGGGCTTCAAGGCCGTTCCGCCGCTGGTCACCGACATCAATCTGTCGCTCGACGACCGCTTTCTCTATGTGAGCTGCTGGGGGACCGGCGAGGTGCGACAGTATGACGTAACGGACCCACTCGAGCCGAGGCTCCGCGGCACGCTCGCGATCGGTGGCATCGTTAGGCGCAAGCCCCATCCGAGCAGTGAAGCGCGCGCGCTCAATGGCGGACCGCAAATGATCGAGGTCAGCCGCGATGGCCGGCGCGTCTACCTCACGAACGCGCTCTATACGCCCTGGGACGCGCAGTTCTATCCCGATGGCATTCGCGGGTGGATGGCCAAGGTCGACGTCGCGCCTAACGGCGGCATCGCCTTCGATCCCCAGTTCCTCGTCGAGTTCGAGAACGGGCTGCGGCCGCACCAGGTGCGACTCGAGGGAGGCGACGCGTCCTCGGACTCGTTCTGCTACGCGGAGTGACGATGAGCGACCACGCCCTCCCGTGGCTCTCCCTGCTGGTCCTCGGTGCCGCGCACGGCATCAACCCCGCCATGGGCTGGCTGTTCGCGGTTGCACGGGGATTTCAAGAGCGCGACCGGCGCGCGGTCTGGCGCGCGCTCGGTCCGCTCGCTCTGGGGCATGC
>QHUV01000712.1 GCA_003222065.1 Gemmatimonadota bacterium
CTCGCGGCGAGTCTTATTTGGAGTCGCTCGCCCTTCGGGCTTGCTCTTGCTCCTTCCGTCTCGAATGAGAACTATGCGCCGGTCGGATCGGGCAACAGGGCGAGCGCAAGCGCCGCTCGTGAATCACTCGACCCTTTAGGCGCTCGGGCAATCGGCGGCGTTTCCGCTTTGAGCGCCGATCCCTCGAGCCGCAAGTTTGTGACAAGCTGCGACAGCCGCTCGGCGGCACTCGACAATGCCCCGGCGGCCGCCGCAATCTGCTGCGTGCTTGCGCTCTGCTCTTCGCTCGATGCGGCGACTTGCTCCATCGCCGCCGCGAAGGATTCCGTTCCGGAGCTGAGCAACGTGAGTCGCTTCGTGATTTCGCCCACCAGCGAGTTCGCGGAGGTCGCCGCGCGCTCGATGGCGGTGGTCCACGTGTCGCTGCCTTCCACGGCGCGCTCCACCGCGACGAACGACCGCGCGCCATGCTCCGTCGCCGCGAGCACCTGACGCACCGCGGCAACGGACCGCTCGCTCGACGCGCGTGAGTCGTCGATGCCGCGCAATATTCCGCCCATGATTTGCTGCGTGCGCTGCGCCGCCTCAGACGACATCGCCGCGAGTCGACGCACTTCGCTCGCGACCACCGCGAACCCCTGACCATGCTCGCCGGCGCGCGCCGCCTCCATCGCCGCATTGAGCGCGAGCAGCTTGGATTGTCGCGCGAGCTTCTGCACCAGCGTCACAAAGGTGCGTACCTCGATGGACGCGGACGCTAGACCTTCGATTGCAGCCGCGCTCGCGCCAACGTCTTTCGTCAACATCTCCAACGCTCGCGAGCTCTCGTCCAGCTTTGCGCGGTTCTCCGACGCAAGTGCACGCAGCTGACCGTTGCGCGCCACACCCTCGTGGGCGCCGTCACGAAGATCACCAGCGACGCGAACGAGCTCCTCCGCAGACGTCGATAGCGCCTGAATCGACTGCGCCATCCCACTAGACTGCTGGGATAGATCGCTCGCGGTGTGTGCGATCTCGCCGGCGGACGCTGCCATCTCCTCCGTTCCCGCGGTGATTTCCGCCGCCATCGCCGAGGTCTCCTGAGCGGAAGAGCCCAATGCCGTCGCCAAGCGCCGCAGATCGCTGATCATCGCCGCGATCGCTAGTGCGAGGCGACCGATCTCGTCGTCCGCGCCCCCAGGAGTCACCTTCCGGGAGAGATCGCCAGCCGCGACAGCTTCGGCCACCTCCGCAAGCTCCGCGGTCGGCGTCGTGATTCTTCGCTCGATCGACCGGCTCACCAGAACGAGCGCACCGACAATCGCGATCAAAACGACAACGGCGCCAACGAGCAGCGCGAGTTGCGCGCGGAGGATTGGCGCACGAAAGCTCGCCTCATCGCCATGGGCGACGACGCGCCAATGCGTGGCATTCGCATTCGCGACAGCTCCGCGCTGGCGAGCTATCTCGCTGCCAAATGACATGCTGCTCTCGCCCGTACTGCGCGTCAGCTCGTTCGCACCCGCCAACATCTGAAAGCGCGTGCCGCCGGCCGAGCTGGCGATGATGTGCCCCACCGAATCGACGAGATCGACGCGAACCGACGTTCCGGCACCCGCTTGAACCAGCGCCGAATCGAGATTCATGAGTCCGAACTTCGTCTTCACGACTCCAACCCGTGTTCCGTGATCGCGGACGGCGCGTGCAACCTCGACCACCGTCTCGCCAGTCGCTTTATCTTCGGTCGCCGCGGCTTCGCTCACGCCGTTGCGCCAAGCGTCTTGCCACCAGGTCTCATCGCTTTGTACGAAGTCCGACGGTGGCGATGTCGCGACCGCATTGTACCCGTACTGGTCGGTGACCATGACTTCGGCGATGTCGAGCTTCGGCAAGAGATCGAGGAGCAGATCCATCGACGTGGAATCGACTTGCTGCGATCGAGTCGCCTTGAATCGTGCTTCCAGCGCCGAGATTGTCTGCAGCGGCAGTCCGCGGCGCCGGG
>QHUV01000153.1 GCA_003222065.1 Gemmatimonadota bacterium
AGCGTTTTCCAATCGAGCGTCTCGATGTCCTTACCGACGCGGCGGTAAAAGCCCGCGCCGCTCTTCTCCCCCGCCCGTCCCGCGGCGACGAGCTGCTTCACCCACGCCGGCATCGCGAACGGCTCGCCGGTCGCCTGGCTCAGTCCCTCGGTGACGTGGAGGAGGACGTCGATACCCGTCAGGTCGCCGGTCCGAAACGTCGCCGATTTCGCGCGGCCGAGAATGGCGCCGGTGAGCACGTCGGTTTCGTCGATCGTGAAGCCGTAGCGCGCCATCATGTCGAGCGCCAGCACCATGCCGTAGACACCGAGTCGATTGGCCACGAACCCCGGAACGTCTTTAGCAAATACTATACCTTTGCCGAGTAGCCGCTCACTGACGTGGCGCGTGGCGTCGATTGCCTCACGACGCGTGTCCGGCGTCGGGATGATCTCGAGCAAATGCAGATAGCGCGGCGGATTGAAGAAGTGCATGCCGAGGAAGTTGCCGCGGAATGCCGGCGAACGGCCCTCGGCCAACACGCGCATCGGAATGCCGGACGTGTTCGTCGCGACAATGACATCACCGCGCAGCAGCGGCTCGAGCCGCGCATAGAGGTCGCGTTTCGGCGCCGGCTGCTCGATTATCGCCTCGATGATGAGATCACACTCGCCGAGCAGTTGCAGATCGTCTTCGGTGTTGCCGACCCGAATCAACGACGCGCGATCCCCATCCATGAACGCCGCCGGACGCGCCTTCTTCGCCCGGTCGAGGCCTTGCCTAACGACCGCGTTTCTGTCGTTGGCCGCACCCGGCACGTCCAGCAGCACCACCGGCAGCCCCGCCGACGCCGCAAGCGCGGCGATCCCGCTTCCCATCGTGCCGGCCCCGACTACTCCCAACTTGGTGATGCGCATCCGGGTCTTCTCCGTGAGAGCCGCCAGCCAACTGCTGAAAGGTATTATACTCGTCATCGCTTGGCCCGCGGTGCGTAGCGCGCGCCAGCGCAAGCGGATCCCCTCACGACGCCAACATCGCGGCGCGAGAAATGGTAAGATTCTCGCAAGCTCCATCAATGTGAAAACGCCGCTTGGCGCTCCTCGCCGAGCCCGTCCACCACGAACCGGTCCCACGCATGCTCCAACTTCGTCAGATTCTCGTTGCGACGGTCGCTCTCACGTCTGCATGCGCGAGCGGACCCCAGATCCGTCGTCTTGGCGACTACCCGACAAGCCAGCCGCTCTTCACGACGCCGCAGAATCAGAAGACGCCGTCGCAAATGACGGTGAATCTCACTCGCCCGGCCTATGTGGCGGCCTTGTTCGTCGTCCCTGGCCGCGGCGCCGTCATGGTGTATCCGACTGACAGCGCGATGGACACCCATCTCGACGTCGGCGCGCACACGATTCCCCTTCGCTTCAGTGAATCGCCGTTCAATCGCGACAGCATGATCGCGGCCATGCGACGCGAGCAAGGCGGCCGCACGAATGCTCCGCCGCGCATGCCGCGCGACACGATGCGTCGGGATACGACGACGCGCATCGTGCGCGGCGACTCCGGCACACGTTTCGGTGTCCTTCGTGAGCCCGGCCCTGGCGCGAGCCCCATCGGCTATCTGGTACTCGTCGCTTCATCGGCGCCGATCCCCTTCGACGGCCTCCGCCACCGCGTGAACGGCGTCACCATCCCCATCGACGATGATGAGGCACTCAGTACGGTGATGAAGCTCGTGAAGTCCACGCTGCCCGACGGCGCGACGCTGGCGGCGTACGCCAAAGAATTGGATAGAGGCTAAGGGGGGAGCGCAACTACGCCCTCCGCCCTTCACCGCGCTCCCTTCAAAATGCCATTCCTGATCCTCACCGCCTTCGCCGACGCCTTCGGATCCGCGTCGAGCAACAGCTCCGCCGGTGCAAAGCGGAGCTTGCCGGTGAGCGTGAGCGTCGATCCGCCGCGGCGTACGCGCACGGCGAGCGGCGAGCCCTCCGCCGCCGCGCCGAACTTGGCGCGAAAGTGCTCGCCGAACTGCTCGTCCGTCACCGGAATGTCGCCCACCGCCAGCAGGTAATCACCTTCCCTCACACCAGCCGCGGCCGCCGAGCTTCCCTCCTCGATTTTCGTCACGAGCACGCCACTGCTGTCAACAAACGTGTAGACGCCTAACCGCGGCGCGTTCTGTCGCGTCGCGCGCATGCCGGCGAGGGCGAGCACGCGATCCCACGGATATGCCTCGCGGCCCTCGACATATCGCGACGCAAAGTCGGCGAACGATCGCCCACCGGCGGCTTTGCTCACCGCCGACCACCAATCCGTACCGGTAAAACCACGGCCGCCCTTATAGACAGTCATATAGAGTTCTCTCATCACATCGTCGAGCGACTGCCGGTTGTCGCTCGCGTCACGGATCATGATGTCGAGCATGAACCCGGCGAGTGAGCCCTTCGGATAGTACGTGTACTGGGTGCCGTCGACCGGATGGATCCATGTATCGATCGATGCATCATCCAGCGAGACCGGTTTTGTGTCGGCGACTTCTCGCATCTTTGCCGCTGTCGCCGCGTAAAATCCCTTCTCGTCGATGACGCCGCCGCGCACTTCGGCGAGATCGGCATAGTAATCCGTGATGCCTTCGCTCACCCAGAGCCATGGCGTCGGCTGGGCGTGATCATATGCGTACGGCCACATGTCCTGTGGGCGTAGCCGCTTCACGTTCCATGCGTGAAAGATCTCGTGCGCGTAGAGCGACGGCTGAAACGGACTACCGATCGCCGCCGGTGTCACGACGTCGACGTGGGAGCTCTGATGCTCGAGACCGCTCGCTCCCTGGTATGACGAATCGGCGATCTGCATTACCGTGTAGTTCTCCCACGGCGCTTCCCCGAATACGGCTACCTCAGGCGGAATCACCCGCTTCAGTTGATCCCAAGCCGTTAGGCGTGCCGCTCCGCTCACTGCCCCCTGCGGATATGTCGCGTAGCGAACCCACTTACCCGAGATCTGCGCGCTATCGAGATCGAATCGGCCAACGAAAAACGGCATGTCGACGAGATCGTGATAGCTGCTGGCCTCATAGCTGTTCTCGCCGCTCGCGTGCATTCCCGTGACGGCGCGCCAGCCTTGGTCGGTGTGGACTGTCACATGCGCCCCGAACGTCAATGGCCGGCCTTCCGGATAGAGGAAGAGATTGGTGCCATTGAAGAGCAAGAAGTCACGACGCGCCCACGCCATCGCGTTGTCCAACGTGTCCGCGATGTACGTGAAGCTCACGGTGATGCTCTTTGCGCCCGCCGCCTCGACGCGCCACGTGTCGTAATCTTGCTTGCTCCACGTTAGCTCGCGCCCGTCGCCCTTCACCGCGAAGTCATCGACCCAGCGTGCGAAGTTGCTAATCTCGTAGGCTCCGGGCGTCCACTCCGGGAGCGACAACAATACCGGACCGTTGCCGGCGACGCTGAATGTCGTCGAGACTTTTGCCGATCGCCGCGCCGCCAGCGACCCGTCGAACGTCACCTCGTAGCGAATGTCCCGGATCTCCGCCGACGTCGAGCGTGCTGGCGCCTGCGCTCCGCCCGACAACGCGACGCAGAGGAGCCCGATCGTTGGGACCGAGCGTTGAATGATGCCAATCCGCGACATGAAGCTCCGATGAGCACTGTGGCCGGTAAGCTAAGCGTGACTCTACACATCGGCAGTGATGTGCAAGTTTCATCGTTCTGGACGTCTCCCACGGCGGGTCGAGAACCACATTCGCTTCGCGACGTCCCGGCGGAATCTTCTCGACCTCGACGTCGGGTCGCGCCTTTTCGGAGGGATCGATGTCAGCACGCATGCGCACTCTCTTCTCGTCCACGGTCATAATCGCCGTCACCGCCCTTGCCTGCGGTCGCGAAGGCTCGGTTCCCGCGCGGAGGATGAGGGCCGACCGCCTCGACATCTTGCCCACCGCGATGGCCGATTCGGCGTCGATTTCGGACGAATCGCCGCGCGCATTCGGCGCCGTTGGCGGCGTCCAGAAGAGTGCGCGTCCCGCGGCCGGCGTCGCCGCGGCAGCTACGCGCCCCGCGCCGCAAGCAGTGCAGAATCCATCAGCGACGACTCAGGACATTGGCCCCGGCAGCATGCTCGTGCGTGTCGGTCAGGCCTCTCTGCAAGTCGACTCGCTCGAGATTGGCATTCAACGCGTCCGCGAGGTGGCGCGGCGCACCAACGCGGTCATCGCGAACACCTCCATGGCCGGCGGTCGTGAGCAGACCCGCGCCGCGTCGCTCGAGCTGCGCGTTCCCTCTGATCGCTTCGACGAAGCGGTGAATGGCCTCTCGCCCATCGGAAAGCTCGAGTCGGTGAACGTGTCCGTGGAGGATGTCGGCGAGGAGTTCGTCGACGTGCAGGCGCGCGTCACCAATGCGCGCCGTCTCGAGCAGCGCCTCATCGAGCTGCTCGCGAATCGCACCGGAAAACTTTCCGAGGTACTCAACGTCGAACGCGAGCTCGCTCGCGTGCGCCTAGAGATCGAACGCTACGAAGGCCGCATGCGGTATCTGCGCGCTCGCGCCTCGGTAAGCACCCTCACGATCGCTGTCCACGAGCCCTATCCAATCGTCGCCGATCGTCCCGGCGCGCGGCCGATGCGTGACGCATTCGTCCAGGCTTGGCGAAATCTTGTCGGCGTTACAGCCGGAATCATTGCCTCGCTCGGCGTCATCATTCCACTTGGCCTCATCGTGCTCGTGCTCTATCTCATCTGGCGCCGGCTACCTGCACGTTCGCTTCGTCTTTCTCCTAACACCTCCGGAGAGAAACCCGCATAGCGAGGGAGTGGGGCTGAGAGCCATATTGCGGTAGCATCGGGCCGCATCCATGAACCGATAGCTGGGGAGTTGAGTACGTCAGCGTAGGAGCCGTCCGCCCCGAGCGACTGGCGGTCCCTACCGGCGTCGCGCACAAGGAGTGAGCCGCGCGCACGCCCTTTGCCTCGTCGGGAGCCGGCGGTGCTTCGCTCGTAAGGCACCGCCATCGGAGGGTTCCATGCTTAGCTCGCGCTCACGGACGGCGGCGCTACCTGCTCCCGTTCGGCGTTGTTTTCCCGTGCTGCTGCTGCCGGCGTTTGGTGCGTTGGCGTCCGCGCAGTCCGTGGGCGCGATTTCCGGGAGCATTCGTGACTCCGCCGGAGTACCAATTCCCGGCGTCGAGGTCGTCTTGCTTCAATTGAAGGGCGCCGTCTACTCAGACAGCGTCGGCGTCTTTCGCTTCGGAAATATTCCGGCCGGGAAGCGCGAGCTGCATTTTCGCCGGCTCGGCTTCGCGCCGAAGTCTCTCGACGCGAACATCACCGAGGGGCAGACGCTCGCTCTTGCTGTCGTGCTCGAGGCGTCGGCAACTCAGATCGAGGGCATGACCGTCGAGGAGGCAAGCCGCCGCCGTCAGATGCTCAGCGACTTCTACGATCGAAGTTCCCGCGGGTTCGGCCACTTCTTTACGCGGGAGCAGATTGAGAAGCGCAATCCGATGAATTTGAGCGACATGATGAGGCTCGTCCCCGGCGCGCGGCTCGTGCCGCTGCGTGGCGGTGGTCAGGCGACGCTTCGGTTCAGCCGTGCTCAGATGGGGAATCGCGACTGTCCGCCACAATACTGGGTCGACGGCGTCAAAGCGTGGAACCTCAACATCGACGACATCGTCCCTCAGGACGTAGAGGGGATCGAGATCTACTCCGGCGCGTCGACCGTTCCTCCGCAGTTCAACACGAGGGAAGGCACCACGATCTGCGGCGTGGTCGTGATTTGGACGCGCATTCCGGGAACGTAGGCGCAAGGACGCCCCTGCCATATATTTTCGCCCAGGCTTGCGCCTCAGGCGCAGCACTCGACTAAAGCAGGGGGTTCATGGTCCCACCCATCGTCGGCCTCGGTCCCTCGGATGAGGTATCGAACCGGAACGACTGGCTCACACCGGAGCGTCTCGCGCATCTGCGCGGGGTGCTGCTCGGCCTTACTCTGTTCTTCGGCCTCGTCGTCTGGATCTTCCATACGCTCGGCCCGGCAACGGTGCGCGCGCCGAACTTCATCTTCAAGCTGCGAGGTGTGGGGGCGCTCACCTGGCTTTACGCGCTGATCCAGATGGTCGACATGCGGTTCTACAACAGCCGCTTCGCCAAGCGTCGCCGTGCCCAACTGCGCATTCCCGAGAGCTTGAACGGCTGGCTGCTTGGACAAATGGTCGCCTGG
>QHUV01000154.1 GCA_003222065.1 Gemmatimonadota bacterium
GATCCCGCTCGTTAGGTGGCCCGAGCTGGAGCGGCACGTATAGCTCCTCGCGATCGCCGGCGAACGCAGTCGGCAGCGCAAAGCCGTCCGGGAGCACGCCAACCACGGTGAACGAGCGTCCACTCAGCGTAATCTGTCGGCCGACGACGGCCGCGTTCGCGGCGAAGCGGCGTCGCCAGAGTGGGTTGGACAGCAGCACGGCCAGTGGGCCGTTAGGCGTGTCTTCGGTGGGAGTAAAGTTCCGCCCGAACACAGGACGAACCCCGAGCACCGGAAGCGTCTTCGCGTCGATGACGCCGACGAGAAGGCGTTCCGGCTCGCCGTCGCCCGTAAGGGCGAGCGAGCCGCTCGTGTAGGCAGCGAAGCCCTCGAAGACCTCGGTCTGTGTCGCGTAATCGTAGACCTCGGGGCCGGAAAGCCAAGTGCGCGGCCAGCCGGTCCAGCGATTCCAGACCATCACCGCCCGGCCGGCGTCGCCATACGGCAGGGGCCGCAGCAGGACCGCGTTGACGACGCTGAAGATCGTGCTGTTGGCGCCGATGCCTAACGCCACGGTGAGCACGATGGCCGCCGCGAAGCCGGGGTGGGCGCGAATGCCACGCAAGGCATACCGAATGTCCTGGCGAATGGAATCGATCCGATCGTGCACTTGCATCCGGCCCTCCCGCTGCGTGGCTGAATAACGGAGGCGGCGCCGCGCCGCGTCCAGTGGCTCATCGTCAGCTCCGAAGCGACGGCGCGCCTCGGCCATGGCCTCATCCTGCGTCATGCCGCGCCGAACGAAGTCCTCGGCGCGAGTGGTGAGGTGAAAGTCGATCTCCTCATCCATCTCCTGCCTGGCGCGCTGGGCATCGAAGAGCGCCAACCGAAAGAGCCAGCGGCGACGGCGCGTCACGCGCGCCTCACGACGTGGCGCGCGACGTCGCGCCGAGGACCGATGTGACGGCTTCGGCGTAGCGGATGAAGCGGGCGCCCTCGGCGCGCAGGTGCGCGCGGCCGGCGGCGGTGAGTTTGTAATAGCGCGCGCGCCGGTTGTTGTCGGTGAGCCCCCACTCGGCAGCGATGAGCGCCCGTTCTTCCATGCGATGGAGCGCGTGGTAGAGGGCGCTCTCCTCGACATCGAGATGGCCGCTGGAGCGCGCCTCGAGCCACGCCGTGATCTCCGCGCCGTGCATGGCGCCCCAGGAGAGCGTCTTCAGGACGAGGACGTCCAGCGTCCCCTTGAGGAGCGGGCTGTTCTCCGTAGCCACAATGTTTCCCCTGAAAGTCTAGGGGCAACGATGCGCCTCGGGAGAGAGCCTGTCAAGATGCGTTGCCTTGTGTGCATCTCACCCCCTAGGCCGAGCACAGTTTCGAGAGGGCAGCAATGCTCGCTGCTCGTCGCTGCCTTCTCGAAACTGGGGTCTTCCGTGAATTTCGGGAACGGTTGAGGTCAGCAGGGCCGCTGACACCACTGACACGACGCTGAGACCACTGACTCCCTCCTCAGCCGCGACGGCTCCATGCACCAGGTAGCAGCTGGGTTTCTTGTTCAAATGCCTCGGGAAGCTTCCAACGGTCAGAGAAACCTCCCGAGGCATTCACAAATTCAAAACATTACCGGGTCCCAGAGCTGTCTCTGCACACGGAGCCCGTCAGCGGTTTCAGCGCAGTGTCAGCGGTGTCAGCGGCCCCTCGCTTCGCTCGCAACCAGTGCTATTTGACGTTGCTCGCGCTCGGCGCTCGCTGCTCTTTTGCGATCCCGAAATGCCGCGAAGAACCCGAAACTGGGCTCGCTGTCCCGGGCGAGATGCCAACGTGTCTACCTGCGCGGATATCGCAAATCGGCATGTCATGCCCTCATGTCCGAAGCAAGGGCTCTAGCGCACTCACGGCTCGTTCGACGAGCGCCGCATCTTCCGCGTCCAGTCCTTCGAGCAGCTCCTCGAGCGCCGCGAGACGTTTTGCTCGCGCGATGTCGAGTGTGTGCTTTCCCGCCGGCGTCGCACGAAGGAGTACGACACGATTGTCGCTTTGATTGATACTCTTCTCAACGAGCCCCGACCGGACCAGCGCCTGGGTGAGACGTGTCATCGTCGGCGCGGTAACGCCCTCGGCTTTGGCGAGCTCGGTAAGGCTGATTGGCCCACGATAGATGACGACCGACAACGCCGACAGACGTGGCGCGCTCAATCCGGCCGCGTCGTCCCCTCGCTTGACCCGACGCAGCAGATGAATCGCCAACGAATGCAGGCGGTCAGCGAGCGCGGCCTGCTTCGCTTGCCCATCGCTCACGGGACCGGCCGAACGCTCCACCGTTCACCGATCCCCGCGAGAAGCGCGGCGTACGTCTCGATCCCGTCCCACAAGTTTTGAATTCGCAAATTCTCGTTCGCGGCGTGTTGATTGTCGTCGTAATTCGCGATCGGCAACGTGATCATCGGCACGCGCAGCACTTGCTCGAAGAGATACGTCGGACCGCTGCCACCCATCGTCGGGAGCGCGAGTAGCGGCGCCGGCGCCCCGTCGTTCAACGCGGCGAGTACCGCTCGACCGAATGATCCGTCCAATGGAGCACGCGACGCCGGATATCCGCTCTCCCATTCGGCGCGCGCGACCTTGGAATGCGCGAGCCGCATCGCGAGCGTCGCGCTGTCGTGGGTGACGAAGTATCCCTGACGCCGCAGATGCTCTTCGACCAGGCGCTGCACGCGCTCGGGAGTCTGGTTAGGCACGAGGCGCAGGTCGAACGACGCATAGGCTTCAGTGGCGATCGTGTTCGAGCCGGTCTCGCGGACTCCGCCGACGCGGATGCCGCGCACGTTCAGTGCGGGGAGCATGATTCGCTCGGCGAGCGGCGCGTCGTTGGCCTCGGTGTGGGCAAGGCCGAGTGATCGACGAAGCGTCGCGTCATACGCCGGAAGCGCAGCGATCGCCTTCCGCTCCGCCGGCGAGATGGCGCGCACGTCATCGTAGTAGCCGGCGATCTTGATGCGGCCCTCGTCGTCGCGCATGCTGGCGATGAGGTTGGCGAGCATCGCTCCCGGATTAGGCGCCCAGTTGCCGTAATGCCCGCTGTGCAGAGCACGCGTCGGTCCGTATACGGTGAGTTCGAGGCCGGTGACGCCACGCTGGCCGAAGACGAGCTCCTGCCGCCCGCTTGGATGCACCGGCCCGTCGCAGAAAAGCCAGGCGTCGCCGGTGAGGGTCGGTGCGTACGCCTGAAGAATCTGCTTGAGATGCCCCGAGCCCGCCTCTTCCTCGCCCTCGAAAAAAACCTTGAGGTTTACGGATTGCTCAATATGCTGATCGCGCATGGCGTCGACGGCGGCGAGGATGGCCATGATCGACGCCTTGTCGTCGCCGGCCGAGCGCGCGTAAATCCTTGCCTCGGGATCGATATGCATGCCGGGCTCGGGAAGTGGAATCGCCTTCCCACCGTCGGTCAAGGCGCGGTCCCGCAGGACCGGCGACCAGGGCGGAGACGCCCACTGCTTCGGATCCAGGGGCTGCCCATCGTAATGGGCGTAGAGCACCAGCGTGCGCGTCGCTCCGACGGCCGGGAGCTCGCCGTACACCGCCGGGGGAGCACTGGGAATAGTGAGCAAACGCGAATTGCGGAAGCCGCGACGCTCGAGCATCTGAACGAGATGATCGGCGTTGCGACGAATGTTCGTCGAGTCGCTTGCGAGGTTCGGAATGGCGAGCAGCGATGCAAATTCGCCGACGATCGCGGCTTCGTTCCGCTCGCGATACGCTCGCGCGGCGCTTCGAGCGTGGGCGCCGACATCTCTGGCTTGCGCAGCAAGATGCCGCGAGAGAAGCAGCACGGCGGCCGCGGTGATGACGTGGGCAACTTCGGCTATCCGCCGCCGTATTTTCGCAGGCATCATTATCGCTCTTGGATGATCGCTGACAACTGATAACCCATCTCCAGTGGCCGTACCAGACCAATCGGCGCCAAACGCATCCAAGACGAAAGGGGAGAGGCAGCGGTCGCATGAAGCAGAGCCGTACGAGCGCGCGAGGCCGGCCGATTGGCTGCGCGTGGCGCTGCCACTAATCGCCTTGGCAATCTTCATCGTCGTCGCGTGGAGACACGGCTACTTCGATCTCGAGAATCCGGAGAAGCTAGGCGCCGCCGCCGCGCGCGTTCAGGACATTCCCTGGCTCGGTCCGATCTTCGTTGCCGTCTACGCCGGGCTCGCGATGTTCGCCGCACCGGTCTCGCCACTCGCCTACGGCGCCGGTGCGGTTTTCGGCGTAATCCGCGGCACGATATTCGTGATGATCGCGTCGCTGATCGGCGCGTCAGCCGGGTACTTCCTCGCGCGCTCCGCCTGGTCGGGCGTCGCGCGGCGGCTCCTCGGCCGATTCCATGGCAAGTTGACACAGCTGCGCCACGGCAACGCCTTTCTCACGACGCTGCGCTTGCAGCTGCTGCCGATCATGCCGTTCGGGATCTTCAACTATGCGGCGGGAGTCGCGCGCCTGCCCTTCGTGCCGTTTCTCGCCGGCACCGCCGTCGGCATTTTGCCGGGCACCATCGCCGCCGTTTACGTCGGTGAACGCGTCATGGCCGGCATCAGAGGCAGCGACCGTCGCGCGTTCGCGGTCGCTGGACTGGTCGTGGCCGCCTTGTTCGCGCTGTCGTACGCGCCGACGCTCATCAAAAAGTTGCGCGGCGGCGCGAACGACGATGGTTAGCGAATACTAATTGGGCCTTACATCCCCGATTTCTTCGCCGTCGGCGGCAGGAGCCCGTTGAGACGCAGATAGATCGCGGATTGGCTGTAGTGGTCCGCCCAGTCCGCCGTCGTCAGGGTCATGATCGCTGCGCGCGCCATCGGCCGGCCACCGAAGAACGGGATCTGTTCGCCGAGCTTCGAGTCGTCGATCGCGGCGAGCGACTGATCGCAGAATTGGAATGTCTCCTTGAGACGAGCGACGAGCGCGTCCTTGGTCGCCGTCGTATCGACTTTGGCGCGCGTCGGCGCCTTCGCGCCGGCGATCGCCCCGCAGAGGTAGTCGTTGCCCTGCGCGAGGTGCACAACGACGTGGCGGAAGCTCATCTGCGCGGGCGTCGGGCTAAACCCATATTTGTCGGCGGGCATCTCTTCGGCTGCGGCGATCAGATTCTTGCTGACCTCTTGAGCGTTCTTACGAAACGCCTCCGAGACGGGCGACGTCTGCGCGGCGGCAACACAGGGGAGAACCGATACAGCGAGAGCAGTCAAAACTCGGCGCATGGTTGGAACCTTTGTTAGGGTCGATTGATGTTGTGGGGCGGCCTCGTGGGTGTCTAGTGCGGGATACAAATCGCTGACGTAATTGAACGCTCAGATCTTGAAGAGCATACCGCGGCGATACAGCACGCGTAGGAGGACGTACCAGAGGGCCACGAACATCAAGGAGTAGATGAGCGACGCCAGGCGCGGATCGAGCCACGATGCGAGAAGACGTTCGTCGATCAGCTCGCGCGCCGACTGCAGCCGGCCG
>QHUV01000155.1 GCA_003222065.1 Gemmatimonadota bacterium
TGGCTACGACTTATACGGCGATCGCAATCATCAGTACGGGCGCGCGGACACGGTGCGCGCCCTGCAGACAATCGCGGCCGCGTGGCAGCGCGCGCACCCGAGCGGCCCGACGATCGGGATGGGAAACATCAGCCTCTTTGGCGGCGCCCCCACCCCGTACCACGCTGCACACCGTCAAGGTCTGGAGATCGACATCCGACCGATGCGCCGGGACGGCCGTAACCTGCCCGTAACGTCTCAGGACCCTGCCTATTCTCGAGAGCTCACGCAGGAGCTGGTAAGCACCATCCGAGCGAATCCGATTCTGCCAATCCGCGTCATCCTCTTCAATGATCCGATGGTGCGGGGCGTCCAACAGTATCCCGGGCACGACAATCACTTGCACGTTGGTTTCCTTGCTTCCGCAGCGTCCGCGCCCCCGACAGCCCGTCCCACTGGCCAGGACGTCGCCTTCGTACGAAATGCCATCGCGCGTGGCGAACGGAGCGCAAATCGCTTAACGGACGCAGTCTTCTACGCTCACCATCCAGAGCGTCGTGGGCGGCCGATCACCAGTGCGGAATCGGAGCGAATTGCGGAATGGAAATCCATCCGTAGTGGATTGATCGTACCGGAGTTATCGCAGGCGTTAGGCCCGCCACAGCCCTCGGCGACAGGCACCGTCAACGGGCGACGTTAGGCATATCGAGCGGAGCTCTGCCGTCTCAGACAACCAGTCCCAAGCGTTCCCACTTCCATCGTGAGGCAATGGCACGCCTACCGCTTCGCGGTGTTCGACGTCGCCGAACTCCGGCGCTGGACGGACCGCACGGCGAAAAACGACGACGCCATCCTTCACGACGACTATCACCTGCCGCAACGCCCGGATGTCTCGAATCGGATCACCCTCCACCGCGACCAGGTCGGCGAGCAATCCCTCGGCAATCGCGCCGCGGTCGGGGAGATGCAGGGCCCTTGCATCGACGATCGTCGCCGCCTGCAAAGCTTGCACGGACGTCATGCCATATTCGACGAGCGCCTCGAGCTCGCGCGCATCCTCACCGTGCGGAAACGCGCCGACGTCGCTGCCATTACAGATCGTCACACCGGCGGCGAGAGCCGCCCGGAAGCTCCGATGCTTGAGCGCGATATCCGGAGGCACGGGATCGATGCCCTTTCGCCAGCCATTGCGCACGAAGCCTGCTTCGGTGGCGGTGAGGGTAGGACAAATCGCGACCCCGTGCTGCCGCAGCAGGGTCATGAGCTCTGGCGTGAGCGAATCGCCATGCTCGATCGTCGAGACGCCGGCACGCACGGCGCGCTCGATGCCTAACGGGAAGCGCGCGTGCGCGGTAACGAGCCGCCCCGAGCTCCGCGCCGTCTCGACGGCCGTGGCGAGCTCGGTCGCCGAGAATGTCGGCTCCGTCTCGCCGTTTGGACCCCACCCAGCGTCGGCGTACAGCTTGATCCAATCGGCGCCGTGCTTGATTTGATCGCGTACGGCTCTCGTTAGGCCGTCGACCCCATCAGCCTCCTGTGCACCTTGCGGAACGTCCCAATCGGGGCGGAACCCGCCCGGTCCATACGAGCCGGTCGCGACGATGGCGCGCGTCGCAACGAGCAGCCGCGGGCCTGGTATGATTCCTTGATCGATAGCCTGTTTGAGACCGACGTCGGCAAAGCCAGCGCCCTCCGTACCGAGATCCCGGAGCGTGGTGAATCCCGCCTCGAGCGTGCGCTGTGCGGCGACCGTGGCCCGCGCGACCCGCAAGGCAAGCGGCTCGCGCAGCACCTGATCCGCCCACGGCGTCTCGATGTACGGGTGCAGGAAGAGATGCGAGTGCGCGTCGATCAGGCCGGGGAGCAGCGTCGCCCCGGGCAGCGCGATCTGGCGCGCCGACGGCGGTACGGTCACGCGCGCTCGCGGCCCAACCGCGGCGATGCGATTACCGCGGACGAGCACGACCCAACCGTCTCGATTGACTCCGGCGGGCGCATCGAAGACGCGCGCTGGCACCAGCAGCATCGGTGTCGTATCGCGCGCTGCGCGCTGTGCTTGCGTGGCGCTCGATAAGCCGAGCGCGATCGCGAAGAATGGAACGATTGGCTGGAAAACGTGTCGCATTAGAGGATTCCAATAATGAGACCTTCTCCGCCCAGATGCTATGCGTTACAAGCCACAGGACGCGCCGCCTTGACACCGCTTCCGTCACCGCGAAAGTTGCGGCGACACTGGCTACCCTCCTTCGCCGTCGACGCCGTGACCGCTGACTGATGATCGAGATTCGGAATGTCACGAAATCCTTTGGCAAATTTCGCGTGCTCGATGACTGCACGGCCTCGGTGGCGAAGGGCTCGGTCGTCGTCGTGTGCGGACCGTCGGGATCGGGCAAGAGCACGCTGATTCGCTGCATCAACGGTCTCGAGCGAATCGATTCGGGCGAGATTGTCGTCGACGGCATTTCCGTGAGCGCGCCCGGCACTGATCTGAACGCGCTCCGCGCCCGCGTCGGCATGGTGTTCCAGAGCTTCGAGCTCTTTCCGCATCGCACGGTGCTCGAGAACCTCGACCTCGCCCAGGTCCGGGTCCTCAAGCGCGATCGACGCGCGGCCAGCGAGAGGTCGATGGTCCTGCTCGAGCGCGTCGGCCTCACCGACCAGGCGAGCAAGTACCCGGCTGCCCTTTCCGGCGGCCAGCAACAACGGATTGCGATCGCGCGCGCGCTGGCGATGGATCCAGTCGCCATGCTCTTCGACGAGCCGACATCGGCGCTCGACCCGGAGATGATCAGCGAGGTGCTCGCCGTCATGACCAAGCTGGCGGAGGCAGGCATGACGATGGTGTCGCCCGCGCGTCGCGGACGGCCCGCGCTATCTGCAGGTTGCGAATGAGCTCATCGACGGCATCGGAGGTGGCATTTATCCCGTCGGCGGACTGCTGCCCACCGAGATGGAGCTCTGCAAGCAATACCGCATCAGCCGCTCGACGGTGCGCGAGGCACTGCGCAAACTGCGCGACGTCGGTCTCATCTCGCGCCAGCGGCGCGTCGGAACGAAAGTGCTGTCGCGCGCGCCGTCGGCGAGCTACCGGCAGCCGACCAACTCGATCAGCGATCTTCTCCAGTATGCGGACGACACGCGCGTCGAGATTCTGGCGAAGAAGCGACTCGTGTGCGATCCCACGCTCGCCGATCAGCTGGAGTGCCGCGTCGGGCGTAGCTGGCTGCGGATCGACAGCTGCGCACGATACCGGATACGCCGGATCCGATTTGCATGACGACAGCCTACCTGGACGCGCGGCTGCCAAACCTCGAGCGCAACCTCGAGGGCATCGACGGCCCGATCTCGGCGATGCTCGAGCGGACATACGGCGTCCGCATCGCCCGGATCGAGCAGAGCATCCAGGCGATCGCGCTCAACAAGCGCCAAGCGAAGCTGCTCAAGGCCGCGGCGGGCAGTCCGGCGCTGCTCGCGACGCGACGTTATTATCGCGAAGACGGCACGCTCATCGAGCTGTCGAGCGCGATCCATCCGAGCAACCGGTTCACGTACGTGACCAGTCTCGTACGGGGCTAGGGTCGCGTTGGGCGTGGAGCGTGGAGCGTGGAGCGTGGAGCGTAGAGGGATGTCAGCGCTTACACCTCGGGTTTGAGGTCGCCAAGCCCTACGCCCAACGCCCAACGCTCAACGCTCCACGCCCAGCGCTCTACGCCCAGCGCTCCACGCCAAACGCACCGCTTGACCCGCTCTGCCGCCACTCGTAGATATGACCCGTCGATATTGTCCGTACAAATACGTTTTCGTCTGCCGGAGCATCGATGCAGCCGCCTGCCTTCGCGCGCCGTGCGTCGCAGTTGTCGCCGACTCTGCCCGCGCCCGCGCCACCTGAAAACATCGCCTTCGACTCGGGCCACGCCTTCCCGGGCGTGCTTCCCGATCTGACGGCGGAGGCGGCAACGGCGCTCGCGCAGTACCGCGCCGAGACCCTGCAGTACGCCCCACGCATGGGATTGCCCGCGTTGCGCGCCTGGATCGCGGACTACATGACGGCCGACGGCGCGCGCGTCAGCGCCGACAACATCCTCGTCACCAACGGCGCCAAGCACGCCCTCGAGCTGGTCTGCCGCTTGTTACTTGATGAAGGGGATGGGGTAGTGATGACGTCCCCGACCTACTTCAGCGCCATACCGATCATCAGAAGCTTTGGCGTGTCCTTCATCGAGGTTGGACAGGATCGCGCGGGACTCGACGTCGACCAGCTCGCCGCGATTCTCGATCGTCGGCGAAAGGACGGCAAATCACAACCGAAGTTCATCTACGATGTTCCCGATTTTCATAATCCGACCGGCGTGACAATGTCGGCGGAGCGCCGGGCGGTGTTGCTCGATGTCGCGGCGGCGCACGGTGTCGCCGTGGTCGAGGACAGTCCATATCGCAAAGTGCGATTCGAGGGCGCATCCGTGCCATCCCTCAAGGCGCTCGATGAGCGAGACGTCGTGCTGCAATTGGGAACCTTTTCGAAGCTAATGGCGCCTGGATTGCGCGTTGGCTGGGTCGCGGCCGCGCCTCCGTTGGTTGCGCGAATGGCGCAGCTCAAGAGCGACGCCGGATCCTGTCCGCTCACGCAACGCACGATTCTCGAGTTTTGCGCCAACGGTCGCCTCGCGCAGCATGTGGCCCGCATTCAGGACCGGTATCGCGCCAATCGCGATCGCATGGTGGCGGCGGTGCGGCGCGAGCTGCCGGACGTCTCTTTCGTCGTGCCGCACGGCGGGTATTATCTCTGGCTGACGTTTCCGGATGGAGTGAATGCGGACGAGCTCGCAGCATGCGCCAATCAAATCGGCGTGACGGTGATCTCCGGCAGCAGGTTTTTCGCGCGGGCCGACGTTGCGCATCCGCGCAATCAGGTGCGCGTGGCGTTCAGCCATGCCGACGAGGACGAGATCGACGAGGGTGTTCGCCGGCTCGCCGCCGCGTATGCCGCCGTGGCGAATGGGTCGGCCGCGACAGCGTTGCGCTGACCGAAAGCATGCTATCGCCGGTCGCGATCCGCGACGTCCACGCATCACGCGGCGAGAAAGTACAAGGTTGGCTGGCGATCGGTGAAACCCCGAGTGGCCCGCTGCGCGTGCCGCTCGTGATCATCAACGGCAACGAGGACGGTCCCCGCCTATGCCTCACGGCCGGTGTCCATGCGACGGAGTACGCGCCCATCGAAGCCGTCATGCGATTGGTCCACACGGTCAAACCATCGCAGCTGCGCGGCGCCATCATTGCCGTGCCGGTTACGAACATGCGAATGTTCGAGAGCCGCACCGGATTCACATCGCCACTCGATGGGCTCAACCTCAACAAGATCGCCCCAGGGCGGCCGGACGGATCCATTTCCGAGATCCTCGCCGACGTCATGCTGCGTGAGGTCATCGGCGCCGCCGAGTTCCATATCGATTTTCATGCGGGAGATCTGGGTGAGGAGTTATATCCATTCGCCGGCTACTCGCTCACCGGACGCCGAGATCTCGACAAGAAGGGCGAAGCGCTCGCGCGTGCGTTCACGCCGCGGTTGATCTCGCTGTCCACGCCAGATAGTGCGATCCCGCCATTTGCCGGCTCGCTGAACTATGCGGCGACGCGCAACGGCGTGGTGTCGATCCTCGCTGAGGCGGGCGGAAACGCTACCCTCGAAGAGGACGATGTTCGCGTGCACGTCGAGGGCGCGCGCAACGTCATGCGGCATCTTGGCATGATCGACGGACAACACGGGCCGAACGGGCACCGCGTGGCGGCTCGCGATCGCATCGTCGTGCGCGCGACCCGCGCGGGACTGCTGCGCCTAACGGCGCGCATCGGCGACGAGATCAATGCCGGTGACGAGCTGGGCGAGATCCGCGACGTCTTCGGCGACGTCGTCGAGCGCGTTTGCGCCACGGGAAGCGGCATCGTCGGTCTGATCTGGGCGCACAAGGTCGTGAACACCGGCGACCCGATCCTGCGCTATTGGATCACCGAGCCAGCCTAACGCTAAGCCGGTGCCGCGCTTTCCCGACAGGCGAGGTCTCGCCGTAACGGCCGCCAGCGCCGATTCCGTGTGCCGGCTCGACGACGCCATCGACGCGTACCTCGGCGCGCGCGTCGACACGCGAACGCGCCTCGACGCCGTGCTCGCGGCAGACGCGGACTTCGCGCTCGCGCATTGCGTCGACGGGTACCTGCGCATGCTGTCGAGCAAGCGCGAGGGCACGGAGGAGGCGCGCGCCGCGCTCACGCGTGCGCGCGAGGCGGCGCTCCGTCAGCCGCCCTCGCCGCGCGAGACGCGCCACATCGAGGCGCTGGACGCCTGGTCGCGAGGGGACATGCGCCGCGCCGTCGCGCATTGGAGCGCGATCCTCGGCGACCATCCACTCGATCTGCTGGCCATCAAGGTGTCGCAGTTCGTGCTCTCCTATCTCGGCGAGAGCGAAGGGATGCGAGACGTTATTGGTGGTGTGCTGAAATACTGGGACTCCGCGCTGCCGGGATACGGATACGTACTTGGCTGTTACGCCTACGGTCTGGAGGAGGCGGGGGACTACGCGGGCGCCGAGAAACTCGGACGCCGCGCGGTGGAGTTCAACCCGTGCGACATCTGGGCGGCGCACGCCGTTGCGCATGTCGCCGAAATGCAGGGTCGTCGGCGAGAGGGCATCGCGTGGATCGCGAACGGCGCCGAGCACTGGCATGGTTGCAATAACTTCGCGTTCCACCTGCGCTGGCACGAAGCGCTCTTCCGTCTCGACCTCGAGGAGCACGACCGCGTCATCGACGTCTATGATCGCGAGGTACGCGCCGAGCATTCCGATGAGTATTTGGATATCGCGAATGCCGTGTCGCTGCTCTGGCGCCTCGAGCAGGCGGAGGTCGACGTCGGTACCCGGTGGCGCGAGCTTGCCGAGCGCGCGCGATTGCACATTGACGATCACTCGCTCGTCTTCGTCGACTTGCATTATCTCATGGCGCTCGCCGCCGCGGGCGATGCAACTGCCGTGGAGCAGTTTCTCCATTCATGCGAGCGATTCGCAATCGAAGAAAGTACCGAAGCGAGGGTAATGGCCGATGTCGGCCTGCCGCTGGCGCGAGCGGTGGTGGGGCATCGACGGGGCGCGTTCGCCAGCGTGGTCGATCAGCTGCTGTCCCGGCGAAACGATTTCCGACGCATCGGCGCCAGTCACGCACAGCGCGACATCTTCGACCAGTTGCTCATTGACGCGGCCTGGCGCGACGGTCAGCTGCACGTCGCGTCGGAGCTGCTTGCCGAGCGCACCGCACGACGCCCGGGCAACGTCTGGGGCTGGAAGCACTACGCGGCGGTATTGCGCGCGCTGGGGTCGAGCGACGCGACGAGCGCTGGCCGCACTCTCGATCGGCTGCGCGAGGCATGAGCGACGGCCTGCCGAAGCGAAAGGGGCTTGCCATCGATACGCTGCTGGCGCACTCGGGGGGCGATCCCAAGGACCGCCAGGGCGCCGTGAATCCTCCTGTCTATCGCGCGTCGACGTTTTTATTCGAGACGGCGGCGGAATGGGAAGCCTCCCGCGATCCAAAGCGCCGCTTCGACATCATTCGCTATGGACAGCTCGCGACGCCGACAACACTGGCGTTCGAGGAGGCGATAGCGACCCTCGAGGGCGGTTTCCGCGCCATGCTCCTCCCTTCCGGCCTCGCCGCCGTCACCGTGGCGATTCAGGCACTCGTTAGGTCCGGCGATCACATCCTCGTTGCCGATACGGTGTACCCGCCGACGCGTATCTTCTGCGACACGACGCTCGAGCGCTTCGGCGTCGAAACGAGCTACTATGACCCGCTCGTCGGCGCCGACATCGCCGCGGCGTTCCGCCCGAACACGCGACTCGTGTTTCTCGAGTCGCCGGGATCGATGACGTTCGAGGTCCAGGACGTGCCGGCGATTTGCGCCGCCGCGCGCGCGCGCGGGATTCACACGCTGTTGGACAACAGTTGGGCGACGCCGTACTTCTTTCCGGCGTTCGAGCGCGGCGTCGACGTCTCGATTCTCGCGGCCACGAAATATGTTGGCGGCCATTCCGACGTCATGATGGGCACGATCACGACGACGGAGGCGCTGTACGAGCAGATACGATCGGCGGTGGCGGAGCTGGGGTTTTGCGTGAGCTCGGACGACGCGTACCTCGCGCTGCGCGGGCTGCGAACGTTGAGCGTGCGTCTCGAGCGACACCAGCGAAACGCGGTACAGGTCGCGGAGTGGCTGAAGACCCGTCGGGAGGTGAAGCGCGTGCTCTATCCCGCGCTCGCCGACGCGCCCGGCCACGCCCTCTGGCGGCGCGATTTCTCCGGTGCGAGTGGTCTGTTCGGCGTCGAGCTGCACAAGACCGCGAGGCCGGACCTCGAGAGAATGCTGAACGCCCTGGAATTGTTCGGCATGGGCGCGAGCTTCGGCGGCTTCGAGAGTCTCCTCATCCCTCTGGATCCTCGCCATTAT
>QHUV01000156.1 GCA_003222065.1 Gemmatimonadota bacterium
GCCTGGGCGCGACGTTCCGTGGCCGCGGGCGCGGACAAGGCTGCTGTCGGACAGGGACTGCTGCCAATCGTCGGCATCGCCGTCAAGGCGGCGCAGGATACCGTTGGAAAGGACGCAGCAGCGATGCGGCAGTCCTGGATGAACGCGTATCAGCTTTCGAGTGTTGTCGATAGCATCGCGCCGTCGCCGCAGCTCAAGCTGTACGTCGGTCTCGCATCGTTCCAGGTCGGGCTCAACGCGCTGCAGAATCTCAACAAGTCTCGTAGCTGCGCTGACGCTCAGCTCGCGGATGACATGTGGTCAGCGTCGCAGATCGCATTGCCGCAGGCCGCGGCCTTCGATCGAAGCACGGCGGGTCAGTTGATGGGAGCGATTCAGCAATACTATCCCAACATCGCGCCGGCAAAGAAGGCGCTGTGCAAGACGACCACGCGTTCGGGGACAAAGCACTGAGTCGTTAGGCTGCTTTTACGTAGGCAGAAGCCCGCCGTCGCCGACGGCGGGCTTCTGCTTACCCGGCTGAGGGCAGCGGTCAGCAGTGAGCTTGGGCATTACATGTCGACGTCGCGATCTCCATTCGGCGCATCGATATCTAAGCTGCTTGAGGCTATTCGCCGGGAAGATGCTCCAGATGAATCCAGAGATCCTTCAGCCGCGCGACGTAATCGAACCGTGTCGCGTCCGAGTTTTCGCCGTCGACGTTGACGCTCAGCGGTTCGCTCGATTCGATCATGACCGAAGGCAGCTGCGCGTAATGGACTCCCGGCTCGCCAACGTGCTCGCCGCGCTTGACCTTGAGCACGAGCCGGGCGAAATCGGCGCGGCCCATCGCTTCGACGATGCAGAGATCCAGCAGACCGTCCGTGACACTAGCGTTAGGCGTGACGAGCGTGCCACCGCCTGACGCGCGCGTGAGCCCGACCGCGAACATCAGGAACTCGCCCGCGTACGAGAAGTCAGGTCCGCGAAAGGACGCGCGATAGGGCTCGAAATCGGCGAGCTTTCGGACCCCTGTGATCGCGTACGCAACCGGCCCGAGGGATTCCTTCGCGTCCGCTGGCGTCTCCGCCGTCGTCGCCGCTCCTACTCCGCCAGTCGAGGCATTCAGGAATCGTCGTCCGTTCAACGACGCGGTATCGATTCGCACGGGCTTGGTGCGCAGGATAACATCCATCGCATGATCGACATCAGGCGGGATGCCTGCTTGCCTGGCGAAGTCGTTTGCCGTGCCGACTGGAATGATGCCGAGCGGCGTGTCGAATCCGTCGAGGCCGTTCAAGACTTCGTTCACGGTGCCGTCGCCGCCAATCGCGATCACAGCGTCCGCACCAGCCCGCGCGGCGGCAGCCGCCATTGCCGTGCCGTCGCCCTGCTCGAGCGTTACGTGTGGCTCGACGTGATGTCCCTTACCGCGGACCCAATCGATGAGATGGCGCACGTCTTCACGCTCGGCGCGCGCGCCGTGAATGATCATCGCGAAGTGCTTGCGCTGACGATGAATCATCGAGACTCGAGCTCGAGCGGACTGAGATTTCTCGCTAGTACGCGGCAAATGACGAGGGGGTTGGCACCACGGGCAAGTGACGGTTAGAATGTCCGCCCCGTCCCCCGGCGTCGACGGGTTCACCTGGGATAGCGCATATCACGCGCCTGTGCTCGCTAGAGAGGTCGTCGATCTCCTCGGCGGGCGCGCATCGGTCCTGGATGGAACGCTCGGCGGTGGAGGACACGCACTCGCACTTCTCGAGGCGGGCGTAGAGCGGCTGATCGGTATCGACCGCGACCCCGATTCACTGGACGCCGTTCGTGCCCGTCTCTCTCCATTCGCTGCGCAGGGTCGCTTCCATGCTTTCCTCGGCAATTTCGCCAACATCGAGGAGATTCCGTCGCTTTCCGGTCAACGATTCAGCGGCATTTTGCTCGACCTTGGGATCTCCTCACATCAGATCGACGATCCGACGCGCGGCTTCACTTTCCGCGAGGACGCGCCACTCGACATGCGCATGGATCGCGGCACCGCGACCGACGTTCCGACCGCGGCCGAGCTGCTCAATACTCTCGACGAGCACTCGCTCGCAGCAATCTTTCGCGAATATGGGGACGAACGCCGAGCGCACCGCCTCGCTCGCGAAGTTGTTCGGCGTCGTGCGACGCGGCCGTTCGCCATCAGCGACGACTTCGTCGGTGCCATTCGCGGCGCGCTGGGGCCGCGCACCGGGCCGGGAGATTTCGCGCGTCTGTTCCAATCGCTTCGAATCGCCGTGAATGACGAGATCACCGCGCTCGAGCACGCCCTACCCGTGTTACGAGACCGGCTCCTTCCTGGTGGTGTCATGGCGATCATCGGCTATCACTCGGGCGAGGATCGTCTCGTGAAGCACGCCTTCCGCGAGTGGAGCAGCGTGTGCATTTGCCCTCCCAAGCAACCGATATGCACCTGTCGCGGACGGGCACTCGGCACCTTGCTCGGACGCAAGGCGACCACTCCGGCTCCAGACGAGCTGACGCGCAATCCGCGCTCGAGGAGCGCGCGGCTGCGATCGTTCAAGCTGAGCGAAGAGACGTGACGCGTCGCCGACTGTCGCGCCGATCCACGGTCGCGCTCGCATTACTCGGTTTCGTCCTCGTGGCAACGGGCGTCATTGCCCGGAGAACCTATGGAATCGACCAGGCGCGCACGTTGCGCGAGCTGGATCGGCGGCGTCAAGCACTCGAGGCCGAGCGAGTGAAGCTCGATGGCGAAATCCGCGACGCATCGAGCCGAGCGCGATTGGCCCCGATTGCCGAACAGCGACTCAACATGCACGTGCCTTCGCCCGACCAAGTGATCATGCTGCCTCCAGCAGTAGCTCATACGCCAGCAGGTCACAAGCAGCATCCATGATCCGTTCCCGTCGCATCAAGATCGTGCACGGGCTGCTCGCGATGTTTGCGCTAGCGGTCATCGGACAAGCTGCTCACGTGCAGCTGCTTCAGGGTCACACATGGCGGGCACGGGCGGCGCGCCAGCAGCTCGCGCCGCGCGAGACGCCGGCGCCACGCGGCGACATTCTCGACGCGGCGGGACTCGTGCTCGCCCAGAGTCGCGAGATGGTGCAGCTCGAGATCGCGCCACGAGAAGTCAGACCGCAGGATCGAGCGACACTGCGTCGGGCGCTGATGAGGGTGAAGCTCAGGCCCGAGTGGATACGTCGCGCCTTCGACACCAGCCGGGCCTGGCTCACGCTTCCGGGCCGCTACCTGACCACTGACGTCGCCTCGGCGACACGCATTCGCGGCGTACACCCGAGCGCGGCGAGCGTGCGCGCCAATGCGATGTCCGAAGGCACGCGTCGGCTCGTCGGCCGCGTCGATGCGCAGAACCACGCCGTCGACGGTATCGAGCTGGCGCTCGACAGCGTTCTGCGCGGCACCGCGGGTTCGGCGACACTCGTCCGCGACGTCCGCGGCCGGAGTTTCGAGTCGCCTAACGCGCCAGGCGTCGCCGCGCGGCCGGGGAACACTGTCGTGCTCACGCTCAATCACGAGTTGCAAGAGATCGCCGAGCACGCGCTCGGTGAGGCGGTGGAGCAGATGGGCGCGGACGGCGGGGACATCGTCGTGCTGGATCCGCATGAGGGCGACATTCTCGCCATGGCGAGCCGTCGCCAGGACGTACACTCGACGGCCGCCACGGCGCTCACCGAGCCCTTCGAGCCGGGATCGACGCTCAAGCCATTCATCGCCGCTGGGCTGCTCGCCCGCGGACGGGCGCGCGAGAGCGACATGGTCAACACCGGCGACGGGACGCTGGAGCTCGAGGGTCGCGTGATTCACGACGATCATCTCGTGGGACGCGCGTCGCTCGCAACGGTACTGCAGTGGTCGAGCAACATCGGCATCGTGAAGTTCGCTCAACGCCTAACGCGGCGCGAGCAGTTCGAGGTGTTGCGCGATTTTGGCTTCGGCACGGCGACGGGGGTGCCATACCCGTCGGAGGCGAACGGCGTCTTGCGCGAACCGGTGAAATGGTCGCCGCAGTCGCCGGCGTCGTTGGCGATGGGTTACGAGATCTCCGTCACGCCGCTGCAGCTTGCCTTGGCGTACGCGTCGTTTGCCAATGGCGGCGAATTGCTCGAGCCGGCGCTGGTGAAGGAGATCCGCGCGCCGGATGGCACGTCGCTCTACCGACATCGAAAACGCGTCGTGCGCCAGGTGATGACGCCCGATGTCGCCAATCGCATGCGTAAGATGTTGCTAAACGTCGTCGAGAACGGCACGGCGCTGCAGGCGGACTTGAGTAGTTTCCTTCTCGCCGGCAAAACGGGGACGCCACGACGTACGGTGAACGGCCGGTACGCGGCGCAGCAGTACAATCCAAATTTCGTCGGGCTCTTCCCGGGCGATGAGCCGCAATACGTGATCGTCGTGAAGCTCACCAATCCGCGGGACGCGAAGGGAAGCTTCTACAGCGCCGCGACCGCGGCGCCGCTGACCAAGACGGTGTTGCAGGCCGCGCTGGCCGCCCGTGATGCGGCGCTCGATCGGCACAAGCTGGCATCGAGCGCCGGCGCGGCGCTGGCGCTGCGGCCAGATTCGTCTGCTGCCGGGGAATTGTCATCGCGAGCCGACAACGGGCTGAGTACCGATTCGACGCGCGCGCAAATACAACGAGACAGCGTTCGTCGTGCGAGCCGCGAAGTCGTGAGCGCCGGCAGCGTCCCGTACATCGTTGCTCTACCGCAGCGTCGGCTGGTGACACGGGTCGGCGAGTCGGCGCGCCCCGTGCCCGACGTTCGCGGCATGGCGCTGCGCGACGCCGTGCGTTCGCTGCATCGCGCCGGATTCCATGTGCGGTTGGTGCACGGCGCCGAGGGAGCCACGGACCCGGCGGCGGGCGCGCTCGTGCCTGCCGGCGCCCTGGTGCGCTTATTTCACGATTTCTAAACACGTGACGACGTTTTCGCTCGCGGACGTCGCGTTGGCGCTCGAGTCGGCGGAGCTCATCACCGACCGGCGCGGGACGCTGCCCGTATCCGCGAGTGCCATTACCGATGACAGCCGGCACGTCGCACCCGGCACCGTATTCATCGCCGTGCGCGGCACCGAGCGCGATGGTCATGATTTTCTCCAGGTGGCGCTGACGAACGGCGCCGTCGCCGCGATCGTCGAGGAGTTGGGCAAAGTGCCTAACGGCCTGCCGGCGATTGTCGTCCGTGACGGCCGCCGTGCCGCGCCGCTGGCGGCTGCCGCGGCGTATCGTTGGCCGGCGCGCCACCTTCAGCTCGTGGGTGTCACGGGGACGAACGGGAAGACGACGACGGTGAACATGCTCCGCCATGTCCTCGACGCGGGCCACGGACGGAGCGCGTCCATCGGGACGCTGGGCGTGCTCGTCGGCAGTCCCGGCGAAACGATCGAAGGGGGTGGTGGCCTAACGACTCCGGGGCCTGTCGAGCTCCAGCGCCTCCTCCGTCTGCTCGTCGACGGGGGCGTCGCGAGGGTCGCGATGGAGGTCTCCTCGCATTCCCTCGATCAGCGTCGCGTGGATGGCGTCCAGTTCGACGCCATCGTGTTCACGAACCTCACCCGCGATCATCTGGACTATCACCGCACGATGGACGCGTATTACCGCGCCAAGGCACGGTTGCTCGAGTATCTGTTGCCGCACGGTACGGTCGTTTACAATCTCGACGAAAAAAGCTGGGCGAATCTGCGGACGGAGCGCCGGCGAGTCGCATTCAGCGAGCGCGTCATGACGGCCGAAGTGCACGCGGAACACGTTCGCTTCGGCCCCCGCGGCAGCGAGTGGACGCTCGCGCTCAGCACGGAGCGCCTGCCCGTACGATTGCCTCTCATCGGCGACTTCAACGTCACGAACGCGCTCGGCGCGGCGGCGGCGGCGTACGCGTTAGGCACGCCGACGGCGCAGATCGCGGAACGGCTCTCCTCGCTCCCGCAGGTGCCCGGTCGGCTCGAGTTGCTCAACGAGTCGCCCGCGGTGCTGCGCGACTACGCCCACACGCCCGACGCGCTCGAGCGAGCGTTGGCCGCGGTGCGGCCATTCACGCGTGGACGCCTCGTCGTCGTCTTCGGCTGTGGCGGGGATCGGGACCGCGGCAAGCGGCCCGTGATGGGCGAGATCGCGGAACGGCTCTCCTCGCTCCCGCAGGTGCCCGGTCGCCTCGACTACCTAGATTCGAGCACGCATGACTTTTTGGACTTCGGATCACGTCCACGATGCGCTGCGGCCATTGGCGCGCCTGAATTTGCCGAGGGGCCCGCAACCCTTTGCACGGGTGTGGACCGATACGCGCACGATTGCCTCGGGCGACCTATTCGTCGCGCTTGCCGGTGAGCGCTTCGACGCGCATGACTTTCTCGAGCAGGCCGTGGCGAGCGGCGCGGCCGGCGTCGTCGTCTCCAACGTCGACAAGGCGCGGGGTCTTGGCGTACCGGTCTTCGAGGTGAGTGATACATTGGTCGCGTTAGGCGCATTGGGGCATTACCGTCGGTGCGTTTGGGGTCGGCCGGTCATCGCCGTCGTCGGCACCAACGGCAAGACGAGCACAAAGGAGCTCCTCAAAGCCGCGTTAGGCTCGACGCTCGAAACCCACGCCACGCACGGCAATCTCAACAATCTCGTCGGCGTGCCACTGACGCTGCTCGCCACGCCAGACGGCGCCGACATCGCCGTCGTCGAGATGGGCACGAACCAGCCAGGGGAGGTCGCGCGCTTGCGCGCGATCGTCGAGCCCAACGTCACCGTCGTCACGTCGATCGCCGAGGAGCATCTCGAGGGACTCGGCGATCTGGCCGGCGTGATGCGCGAGGAGCTGGCAGCATGCGAGGGCGTCGCGACCGCCGTCGTTCCGTCATTTCAGCCGGATGTCGTCGCCGAAGCACGCCGGCGTGCCCGCCACGTGCTTGCCGCCGGTCTCGAGAGTGGCGACCTGCGAGCCGAGGCCTGGGAGCTCGAGGCGGACGGGCGGGGGCGCGTCATCGTCGATGGTGTCGAAGTTCGCGTCCCGCTTCGCGGGGTTCATAATTTGCGAAACACCATGCTCGCCCTCGGCGTCGCGCGCCTGGTGGGTGTACCGACCGAGCGCGCGGCGCACGGCATCGACGCGATGCCCGTCCCGCCGATGCGATCCAATGTCGAGCAGATCGGCGGCGCGACGCTCGTCAACGACGCTTACAACGCGAACCCCGGATCAGCCCGTGCCGCGCTCGAGCTCCTGGAACACGCGGGGCGCGGCCGACAACGCGTCGCGATTCTCGGCACGATGCTCGAGCTGGGCCCCGGTGGACCGGGGCTGCACGAAGCGCTCGCCCGTGACGCGCTCGCTTCGCCGATCGAGATCGTAGCCGGTGTCGGCCAGTTCGCGGTCGCGCTCGATCGCGTCGCGGACGGCCAGTCGCGACAGCGGCTCGTGACGGCGGACGATGTGGAGAGTCTCTGGAATCGGCTCTCGTCGCGTCTCGCGCCAGACGCGGTTATCCTGCTCAAGGCGTCGCGTGGGGTTCGACTCGAGCAATTGGTTCCAAAAATCAGAGAGTGGGCTGCTGGAGGCTAGGAGCTAGGTGGTTAGGTGCTAGGTGTTAGGTGCTAGGCACAGAGACTAGCTCCGAGGCCGCCAACATACCTCAACTCCAATACACCTAGCACCTAGCACCTGGCACCTAGCACCTAGCACCTACAACACCTAGCACCTGGCCCTTGCTCTACTACCTGCTCGTCCCGCTCATCCCGAAGTATCGCATTTTCAACCTGATCACCTACATCTCCTTCCGCGCGGTGATGGCGGCGGTGACCGGGCTGATTCTCTCGTTCATTCTCGGCCCGATCATTCTGCGCACGCTGCGGCGCCAATCGGTGCATCAGGTAGTGCGCGAGGGAACGCCAGACACGCACGCATCGAAGGGGACGACGCCGACGATGGGTGGGTTGATCATCATCGCGTGCTCGATGATTCCCATCTTGCTTTGGTCGCGTTTTAGCTTGCGGCGCCCGTACGTGCTCGTCGCGCTGTTCGTTATGCTCTGGATGGGCGCCATCGGACTGTGGGACGACTATCTCAAGCTCAAACAGAAGAGAGAGGGGAAGAAGAACAGCGGGCTCGTGGAGCGCTATAAGCTCGCCGGTCAGGTGATCGTCGGTGTCGGGCTGGGGTGGTATCTGTGGCAGCATCCCCTCGTGCCGTACCTCCCTGGCGCGTCGACGTCGGTGCCCTTTTTCAAATACGTGATTGTCGTTCCTGCCGCGGGATTCGCGTGGCTCTACGTCGTCGTCACGACGTTTATTCTCGCCGGTACCAGCAACGCGGTGAACATCACCGACGGCCTCGACGGGCTTTGCGCCGGTCTCGGGGCGATCGCATTCGGTACCTTCGCGATCTTCAGCTACATCATGGGGCGCATCGACGCGAGTCAGTACCTCGGGATGTTCTATCTCACCGATGCGGGCGAGCTCACGATCTTCTGCCTCGCCATCGTCGGGGCGCTGATTGGATTTCTCTGGTTCAATGCGCATCCAGCCGATGTCTTCATGGGCGACACCGGCTCCCTCGCCCTCGGCGGCGCGTTAGGCGCTGTTGCTATTTTGCTGAAGTCGGAGTTTTTGCTCGCCTTCGTCGGCGCCGTGTTCGCGGCCGAGACGGTGTCGGTGATCCTCCAACGCTACACGTACAAGTACCGGAAAAAGCGCTACGGCGTCGACTACGCGAGTGCGCACCGGGTTTTTCGGAGGGCGCCATTGCACCACCACTTCGAGCTGCTCGGCTGGCATGAAGCGAAGGTCGTCGTGCGCTTCTGGATCATCGGCATCCTCTGCGCGTTCTTCGCGCTCACCACCATCAAGCTCCGCTGACGTGATCTCGTGAGCGCACAGCGTCAACGGCGCCTCTCTGAGCCGGCGATGCCGGCCGGCTGGCTGAACGGCGAGATCGCTGTCGTCGGTCTTGCCCGCAGTGGCCGCGCTGTGTCCACGCTCCTGGCTCGCACCGGTGCTGAGGTCTACGCCTCCGATGCTGGCAATGACAAATCCCTCGACGCAACGGCCGCCGCGTTGCGCGAGGAGAAGGTGGACGTGCAACTCGGCGCTCATGATCTCGAGCGCATTGGACGCGCGTCGCTCGTTGTGGCAAGTCCTGGCGTCCCGCCCGATGCACCGCCGCTCGCCGCGGCGCGTTCGCGCGGCATCGAGGTCGTGAGCGAGGTGGAGATCGCGTTACGGATGCTGCCGAACCTCCACTACATCGCGATCACCGGCACGAACGGCAAAACGACGACGACCGCGCTCACGGCGCACTTGCTCTCATCGATCGGTTTACGCGCCGTGGCGGCTGGCAACATCGGGTTACCACTCGCGGAGATCGCGCTGCGACCGACGCCGCCAGAATGGGTTGCGCTGGAGATCTCCTCCTTCCAGCTGCACGACACGCCGAGCATCGCGCCACGCGTTGGCGTCCTGACGAATCTCTCCGCGAATCACCTCGATCGCTACGCGACCATCGAGCAATACTACGGTGACAAGGCGCTGCTCTTTCGCAATGCGACAGCCGCGTCCAATTGGGTGACGAATGGCGACGACGTCGCCGTCGAGGCGCTCGCCGAAGCCGCGGCGGGAATTCATTGTCGTTTTTCC
>QHUV01000713.1 GCA_003222065.1 Gemmatimonadota bacterium
TCGAGAGCAGCGGCCTGAGTGGAACGGCGGCGCGCACCGCAGTGGGTTGTTCAGTGCGCGTGCAGGCGCCTAGGAACGCCGCGGCTAAGACAAGGGAAACGGGAACATACTTCATCTGACAATCTCACGGTGGGGGTGAGGTCTCGACTGCAGGCAGACATTGCCTTAGACGTTGCGTCGGCGCAAGGACATGGCAGCGTGTCGGATGCGACGCAGGCGCTTCTCAGACGCTCCATTGCCGAGTCAGATGCCTGTCATTCGGCGGGCGCTAGCGTGGGCGCATTGAGAGACCGAGGTTGCGCATCATGGAATCACTTCAGGTTGTGCAGATCACGTTACAGGCGCTGTCTGCCTTTGCGATCGCAGGAGGTCTACTGTACACCGCCGTCCAGTTTCGCGCGGCGCGCAAGGCTCAGGGAGTCGCCAATTTCGCTAAACTCGTCGAGCTCCAATACCAGTTACGGAAAATACGAGTCGACAATCCGTCGCTCGCCTCAGTGCACAAACATGATGTCGAACACCTGCACTCTGATCGCGAGATTCAGGAGTACTTTCTGAGCCTTATGCAGCTCTCGCTTTTCGAGCTCGCATGGTACGCGCACAAGGAAGGGCAACTTCCGGATGATTACTTCCAGTCGTGGGAGAAGCGAATGTTGCAGCTCGCTGAGGAAGAGTCTTTCCGGGGCATGCTTGCCAACCCCGCGATGAAAATCATGCACGATGACTTTGATGCCTACGTACGCACATTACTGCATGACAATAAGTCGTTAGGCCCCTGAGGAATTGGCTCGACGCCAGGCCGTTTCGAGTGGGGGCAGGCATCATGCGGCGGGACTCGGTAGACGCGCGCGGCCAATCGCACCGTGTCGAACCATACGAAGTCATCATGCATGGAGCCATCGCTGCTGAGGAGCGAGTCAGTGGTTTCAGCGCAGTGTCAGCGATTTCAGCGGCCCTCTACGCCTGCTCTCATTTCACCGCGGACCGACCGCGCATACTCGCCGGGCATCTCGATGGTTCACGAAGCGTCCTTGCGCGGAGGATCACGCACTCGTACATCAGTGATCCCCCCGCAGGAGTCTCGCATGGCACCTGTCACGGAAGTCGCCTCGGCGCCGCTCTCGGAAGCGCTCACTCAGCCGCAAGTCCGGCGCGATCTCGAAGGTCGCACGGCCCTCGTCACCGGTGGCTCGCGCGGCATCGGCCGCGGCATTGCGCTCAAGCTGGCCGAGCGCGGTGCGCGGGTCGCAATCACCTACGTTACGCACCAGGACGATGCGCAACGCACCGTCGACGCAGTGAAGCGCCACGACACAATCGGCACCGCTACGCGTGTGGACGTTGCCGACCACCGCCAGATCGAGCGTGCGATCGACGGCGTCGTGGAGGAGTTTGGATCGGTCGACATCTTCGTGAGCAACGCGCGCACGGAGATTCCAACATTCTACGCCGCGCCGTTCAGCATTACCGCGGAGCAGTGGAATACGACGCTCGACACACAGCCGACCGCTTTCTTCCACGCGGTCCGGAGGGTGGCCGAGGTCATGCCCGACAACGGCCGCATCGTCGCACTCACGTACGGCACCGGTAGTCGCACCGGCAGCTGGCAGCCCTGGGTGGCGATGGGCGCCGCGAAAGCGGCGACCGAGTCGCTTGTCCGCTATTTCGCCGTCGGGCTCGCACGCCGCGGCATCACCGTGAATGCGGTGAGTCCCGGCTTCGTTGATGACAGCGTCGTAAAGAGCCTGCCCGAAGTCGCACAGAAGATGATCAGCGACTGGGCGTCCAGCGGCTGGACGCCGATGGGTCGCCTCGGCACACCCGCGGACATCGGCAACGTCGTCGCGCTGCTCTGTTCGGAGGAGGCGCGCTGGATCACCGGACAAACCATCTACGCGGACGGCGGCGCATCCATCGTGATGGCAGAGCTGCCACCCGCGCTGCAACAGGGCTAATCGCCGTGAGGTCGAACCCGGCGCAGGCCTGCCCTGTCGCCGGGTCGAGTCGTTAGGCGCCGCGCGGCGCGCGGCGAAGAGCGAACGCTTTCCTTTCCTGCGCGCAGGCAATCGAGTTCTATGGTGCGCATTCGATCGTGCATAGGTATCGGCGCGTTGATCCTGATCGCGTGCGCATGTACGCGACCGAGTGCGCGCGGGCTCGATTCGTCGGTAAGCCTCGACGCGGCGGCGGATTCAACCTGGTATGTGCCGCCGGGCGGATGCGCCGGGAACGCGGCGATCCGCTTGCCGGCAGACAGCCTACGCATTGCAAGCGGCTGGAGTGATACCACGCGCGACCGCAACGCGCAGGACGCAGCCCTCGCTCGCGTCGTCCCTGGCGGATGGGGAGGCG
>QHUV01000157.1 GCA_003222065.1 Gemmatimonadota bacterium
GACCTCACCGAGCAAGAGATGCCAACCGCCGCCGATGCCGCCGACACGAATCGGGATCTGGCCGAGTGACTGCATCTCACGCTGGCAGACAGAACATTCCATCGGAACTCCTCACGTAGCGGGTATCACGCATTCCCAACGGCTAGTCACCGCACAACCGCGCACGAGTGTGGCGTCCTCGTATACGACGACGATCGCTCGCGTCGCACGCTGCCTAACGGCGCGCCGCGGATCGGCGGCGATGACCGTACGGGCAATCGCGGCGACGCGCAGCGCCTGGTCGATCTGGCGGGCCTCGGGCCAGCGCGAGGCGCCAACCCGGCGAAAGGTAATTGTGATCCGCCCCTGTCCGATGCGACAATCCGGCGCCGGTTCGATGCCGAGCGCCTGCGCGATCGCTCGAGCGAGCGACGCATAACGGACGACCCCAACTTGCAGGCGACTCATGCTCTCGTTAGGTCACGCGGTCGGCACGTATGGCATTCCTTCCTCTTGAATGATGTCGAGCGGAGAGCACTTCCCCCCGTTCGCCACGTAGCGCAGCAGCTGCTCGACCTCGGGACCCCGCATCTCATACTGATCCAATTCGCTCAGCGACACCCATTCCGCTCGCAACGACTCGTCGTCAGGCTCCTGTTTCGTTGTCGTGTCACCACTCGGCTCGGCGAGATAAACGGCACGCAGTCGCGCGCGCCGTGGAGACGGACTGTGCTCGACGCGCAACACACCCGTTAGGCGAACTTTCACCCCTGATTCCTCGAGTGTCTCCCGCGCCGCCGCTTCCGCCAGCGACTCGCCCGGCTCGGCTCGGCCGGCCGGCAAATACCAGCGCTGGCCGTGCTTGCGCTCCTGGACGAGAAGAAAGCGGTCACGGTGCCGGACGACAACGACGGCGAAGTACCATGTGGGAATCGGATCGCGGCTCATTGGTGAGTCGGAACATGGTGGTTGGCCGGCCGAGGTCCAGCCACGGCCGACGTTTGTCGATTTTTCGGATGTTCGTTCGACGTGAATACGAAAGCACTGATCCGGCCGTCGCCAAGTGGGGAGGCGCGGCCCCTTTACCCTCGACCGGAGACTCAGCCATGCAAGCAGCAGAGTTTGTGAATCATTCGGCCAAGACGATTTCGTGGCCAGGCCGCGTTCTCAGCACCATCGTCGTTCTCTTCATGATATTCGATGCCGTCCTTCATATCTTGAAGCCGGCGGCGGTCGTCGAGGCTCTTCCCCGTCATCGTGGGACTGCTGATGTGGGCCGGCCTGGCGCTCCGCGACGCACGCGTCCGCACGCTCATTTCATCCGGCGCGTGAGCCAATAGTTTCGCGCGACCCTCAAAGCTGCTTCTCGAACCAGTGATCAGCGTATGGCTCCGTGTTGAAGGGTGCGGTCTCCACGTATCCCGAGCTCTTGTAGAGACGAATTGCCTCTACGAGGGCTCGGTTCGTCTCGAGGCGCAGCGTCGTCAGGCCTAACGCGCTCGCCTCCGACTCGAGCGCAAGCAACATTCGACGTCCGAATCCGATGCCGCGCAGCGAGCCAGCGACCCACATTCGCTTCAGCGATCCGACACCGGGCGCGATCGACTTCACGGCCCCGCAGGCAACCGACTCTCCATCCACACTCGCCACGAGAAAGGCACCGCGCGGAGGACGCAGCTCGGCGTCGTCCGCCGGGATGCTCTGCCCGGGGTCAAAACCCTTCTCGAAACGATTCGTCAATTCGGCGAAGTACTGCGCAACGCACCACCGAGCTGCCTTGCTCGCCGGATCCACCCTCGTGATTTGGATCGCCGCGGCGCGAAGGAGCGCGTGCACTTCTGTCATCGCCGCGACGAGGCGCTGGCGCTGTGGCTCTGGCAGCGCGGCGAGCATGACTTCGGCTGCTCGATCGGAGCACCGATCCATCTCCTCGACCTCGGCGAGCCCCGCGGCAGTGAGACAGGCGCGGCGAACTCGCTCGTCATCAGGTCGCGCGCGCAGTCTCACCAGGCCCGCCGATTCCAGCGAACGGATCACTCGGCTCAGATAGCCCGAATCGAGTCCGAGCCGCGAACGCAAGTCGCGAAGGTCAGCACCCGCGGCACCAATCTCGAACAACACGCGCGACTCGCCTAACGGTCGATCACGGCCGAGGAAATGATCATCCAGCGCCCCGACGCGTTGCGTGACGAGCCGATTGAATCGGCGAACCTGTGCGATGTGCTCGGAGGTCATTGTCTGACCAAAGTCAGACAATGCCGCGGCGCTGTCAAGCCTCGGCGGCCGGCACGCGGTTAGGTTCTCGCGCCGCTTTGCCCATTAGCGAATTCGAATGCATCGTAGGGGTTTCGAGGCCTTCCCCTGCCATTCGACCTTCAGGCACCATGTATCAACTGCTCTTCCTCATTCACGGCATGGGTAACGGCGCGCAACCGACCGGCGCGCCGGCCTGGTTCACCGATATCGTGACCGGGCTGCGCGTGGCCGCGAAGCCCTTCGCGCACGACAAAGATCTGGTGCTCTCGTCGCCGAAAGCGGGGCAGGTGCTCGTCGTTCCCCTCACCTATCACCCGCTCTTCGATAAGATTCGCGCCAAATGGAGCGAGCAGTCGCCAAGCGAGAGTGGTTGGCTGCCGTTGTTGAAAGGACTCGCGTTCTCTGATCCACAGGTGCTGGCGAAGCTGCCTGGATGGGTGGCGACGGCAGGCGCATTCTTTTGGACGCACGTGCTCGACGTGCTGCTCTATCGGTACGTGAGCGAGCTGACCGTACCGATCAGAGAAGAGGTCGCAACGCAGATCGCCGATGCCTGGCACAGGGCCGATCTGGACAATGGCGCCAACACGGCGGTGCACTTCGTCGCCCACAGCCTCGGCACCAGCGTATTGCACGACTCCATCGCGACCCTCGGTGCCGATCCGGCATTTTCGCCGGGGACACATCTCATTCAGAGCGTCGTCACGTGCGCGAACGTGTCGTCCGTGTTGGAGACGAACTTTCCCGCATACGCTTCCGTCGATCGGCCAGTCGACGCTCCTCCACCGCCGGACGGCATGGTGGCGACGCATCGTTCCTTCCGCCACGAGCTCGATCCGATCGCCGCCGTGAAGACCTTCCGCGGCGATTTGCACGGATGGCCCGCATCAGGCTACGCCGATGAAGTTGCGACGGACGTCAAAGACTGGAATGTTCACGGCTACTCGCATTACCTCGACAATCCGATCGTACATCTGCGTCTCTTCGAGCGACTGTGGCCTCGTGAGGCATGGGCGACGCGACGCGATGCGGCGATTCAGGCGTACAAGGATGCGCCGGGCACGCCCTGTCCGGCGGCGATCAGCAACGTGCGAAAGGATCTGCGCGCCATTCTCTCGCAGCCCCTGCCCCAGACGACGACCGGCTTCATCGACATCGTGTCACGCACCGTCAAGACACTTCAGGACGCTCGTCAGGCATGCGCGGCGGAAGCGCCATGAGGACACCTCTTGACAGGTGTCTCGCCTGCTGCCTAACGATCGCACTCGTAGCCTCGCCTGCGACGGCTCGAGCGCAGATCGCCGGTGCGCAGTATTGCTCGAGCGACGTCTTCAACGACAACCCGCCAATCGAAGGCGCGAATCCAATCGACCGGATGCATCCCCTCCTCGGGCGTGCCCGTTACGCCGAGCAGGTGAGGAATGAGCAGTGGACGGAGGCGCTTCGCGGACTCAGGTCCGATGCGATGCAGGCGTTTGTCGCGGCGGGCGTCGCGCCGGCACACCAGCTCACCTTTCTCGCACAACTCGACTCCGTGCTCGACGTCTTGCCGCGACTTCCGCCAACCGGCGCGGGCGACGCGCGGGCGCGATTCGTCGCCGACAGCGTGCGCTCGATTCGCTTTCAGCCGGCGCAAGGCGTGAGTTCGTATCAACTTTTTCGTCGCGCCGAACGGATCGACATCGCCGGACTCGGCGCCGACCAAGCGAAGGCGCTCTGCTGGAGCGCGCTCAGCGCCGATCTCGCGCTCTTTCGCCTCGCCAAGCCTCTGGAGCTCGAATCTCTGGCGCGACTCGCCCGGCTCAACACGTCGTGGGCCAACTATCGAAGCTACGGGTACACGCGTCAGCCGCTCGAGCTACTATTGACGCCCGGGAGCGTCCACGATTCGCTTCCGCGCGCGGGCCAGTGGCTGATCGGGCATCTCTCGTTAGGCCTGCAAGTCAGTGGCGCGTCGGCCGATTCGCTCACGACCGATGACGCGGCCGTGATCGAGCTCGGCCGGCTCTGGTACCGGAGCAACTACACGCAGTACGCTGGTGCCTCGGCAGTCGTCGGACTCCCGGCGCGGAATGTCATCGGCTACGGCGCCATGGTCCACGTCGCGCGCGGGCTGCGCGGCGGAATGCTCTTTCACCGAAGCAACGGAAGGACGACCCGCAGCTTCATCATGTCGACGGATCTGTATGGCATGCTCGAGCGGTCGAAGCGCTCGGTGGAGGAGGGACTGGCGATCGCGCGCGGGCTGGTGGTGCTCCCGTCGCGGGACGGGAAGTAGCACACGTCAGCTCACAGCCGCTAGGCAATCCTTGCCATAGAAGACCGGCGCTGCCAAACTACGATGGCCAGACCATTGCAGTCGAAGGCGAGGGCTTATCCCCGTGAGGTCGTTATGCGTATTCGCGCGGTCGTCGCGGTCGTCGCGCTGCTGCCAGTTGGATTGAGCGCGCAGCGCATACCACTTCCTGGAAGCGTCGTGTTTCGCGGGCCAGCGCGACCGGCCGAGCTTCCGCCGCAACCAGCGCCGATCGCCAACGAGCTCGCCTACAGGAGACTGCGCCTATCGGTGGAGAGCTATACGCTGGTGAGTCGGGTCCAGGCACCGGGGCGCAACGGCATCGGTCCGATCTCGACGTGGACCACCTTCGGCATGGGAACGCGCGCCGACTATCGCCTCACTCGTTTTGCATCGGCGACGTTGGATATCACGTCTTCGTTCCTGGGCGGACCGGCGATAACGCAAACGGCGGAAGTCGGTACCCGGCTCGGGCCGCAGCGGTCGGACCGCAAGCTGTATCCCTTCGTCGACGCGCGTGTGGGGTACATCTCCTCGTACAGCCGAGCCCTCGGTACCGTTGACGTGAATGGCTATCCGGTACCGGAAGGCTATAGCTCGCGATATAGTCGCGGATTTGGCGCGATCGGCGGCGCTGGGCTGGAGTATGCCTTCACGCGAATGTTCTCGTTGACGTCGGCGCTGTCCGTCGTGCGATCTCGGATGTCCGCGCGCGATTTCCGGGTTGAGCAAACTATAAATCGCGGCTATACGCTGATGGCGTATCGCTACACGCTCGGTCTCCGCTTCAACCCGGTCCGGTCGATTCCGGCGCCTGATACGCGTTGAATCAGGCCTCCTGGGTGCGCAACGTAAGCATCGCCCCCGTTAGGCCGAGCCCAGTTTCGAGAAGGCAGCAACGAGGAGCGAGCTTTGAGACTGAAAGGTTAGGAATACGAGTTAGGACTCTCCCACTCTGTCATTCCTCACCCTTTCGACTCAAGGCTCGCTGCTCGCGGCTGCCTTCTCGAAACTGGGCTCACTTTCGTAGTCGGGATGCGTGAGAGAGCGCCTGGAACCGGTAACGCCGGGTTACGGTATCGCGAACGCCACGTACGCGTCCCCCGATCGCGTCCCTAGCTTGCCTCCACCGGCCGCGATCACCACGTACTGCCTTCCACGCACCGCGAAGGTGCTCGGTGTCGCGTAGCCGGCCGCTGGCAGCGTCGTCTCCCACAGCAGCTTGCCGGTCGCCTTGTCGAAGGCGCGGAACTTCTCGTCCTCCGTGGCGGCGATGAAGAGCAGCCCACCGGCGGTGACGATCGGGCCACCGTACTGCTCCGTTCCCGTGGCATTCCCGGTCAGGCCCGGATGCTCGCCAAGTGGAATGCGCCAGCGGTATTCGCCGGTGTTGAGGTCGATCGCGCTCAGCGTCCCCCACGGCGGCTTGATCGCGGGCAGGCCAGCGGAATCTCTCCACCGCTCGTAGCCAACGAACTCGTAAGGCGCTTTGGCTTTCTCGTGTTGGGCCGCGTTCGGCGTTGCCGTGAATCGCTTGCCTACGAGGTAGGAGATGACGGCGCTCTTCTCGTCGTCCGGCAGATTCACGAACGACGGCATGAATCCTCGACCGAAGTTGAGCACCTGCTGAACCTGCTCCGGCGAGAGACGCTTGCCGACCTCGACGAGCGATGGCGCCCGCTCGCGACCGCGCCGGTCCGGCGCGTGGCAGCTCGCGCACACGGCGCCGTACACCGCCGCGCCGGTGCGGGGGACTGCCGTCGGAGGCGGAAGCTTCGCCGGCTCCCGCATCGCGGCGATCCAGGGGACGTCGCTCGCGTTGACATAGAGCACGCCCGTCTCTCGATCGACAGCCGCACCGCCCCACTCGCCGCCCCC
>QHUV01000158.1 GCA_003222065.1 Gemmatimonadota bacterium
GCGCGGCCGGGAGGTCGCGATCCCAGATGTCGTGATGCACCGACTGAAAGTGCCAGAGACGCTTCCCGGTCTTGGCGTCGAGCGCGAGCAGCGAGTTGGCGAACAAGTTCGCGCCGATCCGATCGCCGCCATAAAAGTCCGGCGTCGCCGACCCAGTCGGGATGTAGACAATGCCCCGCCTAACGTCGACGGTCATCCCCGGCCACGAATTC
>QHUV01000159.1 GCA_003222065.1 Gemmatimonadota bacterium
AGTTGACGGACGTTGCGTGACTGGAAGCGATCGGCCGCCGGCGCGGTCGTTCGCGCGATTCCCGGCAGGCTGTCGGTCACGAGGGAGAGCCCGAAGTCGGCGAAGAGCGTTGGAAATGGTTGGCTGGTGGAGCTTACGATATTCGCGACACCGATTAGAGAGTTCTGATCGAGCCGTTTATAGACGCCGCTGCCCATCTGGTCGCCAAGCCACCGCATGAGCAGCCAATCACCGCCGCGCCAGGAGAAGCCGTCGTCGGCGTCGCTGTGGAGCGTCACGGTCGCGGTATCGGGAATGAGCGCATACTGATACGAATCGTAGAGAAAGTTCGAGATGAATCCCTGCGACGAGTCTGGAAATAACTGAGACGGATTCGTGCGACACGCGGTGCCCGGACACTTCGCCTCATAGTAGAGGGAGCCCAGCTCCTCGGCGACGATGCTCAGGCCTTCGTCGAGCCAACCATACTCGGAATCACCGTTATGCACGACGACATGCTGCGAGAATGAAATGAGATGCTGTAACTCGTGCATGAAGGTGGCCGGCACGCTGAAGCCGACGTCGGCGGCGGAATGTGCACAGCTCGAGGCACCGTTGGGGTCGGGCACGATCGAGTAAAAGATCTCGCCATTGTTCGAGTTCGGATCGCCGGCGCCGCCACCGAGGTCCTCCTCATCAAAGAAGCCGGCAATGAAGCCCTGTGTCTGACACTCCGACGTCGACGTGAGCGCGTTCACCACCTGCGACATGAGCATGATGACGTGTCCGTTCTGGTCGACGTCCGTCGGCGGACCGAACGTCGCGGTATCGATCGGGTAGAGCGTCTGATCGAACAGCTGGCCAAAGGCCTGTAACTGGGAGGCACTGAATCCATTCGCCGGCGCAAGCGTGTCGACATAGATCAGCACGTCGCTGCCAGCGTAGGCGAGGCGCGCCTGGACGGTCGAGAAGGAGGTACCCGCCGAGTTGGCGAGGACGCGGAAGGCGCGAACGCTCCCCACGGACGGCGCCGTCGTTTTTGCGATCGATGATGCAGCGCTCTTGCTCATGGCGCGCGCGACCGACGCGGCGATTGGTGACGAACCGGCCTTGAATAGACGTCGCGCACGGGCGCGCAGCATGTGGTCGAAGGCGATTTGCTTGGCGCGCGGCCGCACGATCGGCGAGAGCGACATGGCGCTGGCAGACACGTCACCGCGAGACGCGAAGACTCCCGCACCGAGCGGCGTACGCGATGCTGAGATGGCCGTTCCCGAGCTGACATGGTAGGGAACGAGACCGTTGGGAACGAGATCGACCGGGAATTGGGCGACCACCAGATAGCTCGCGCCATTTCCGGCGAGCGTGACGGTCGTTCCCCCATTGCTGCAGTCGACGCGCGCCGTTTGCGCCACCGAAAGCGTTAGCGTTCCGGAAACAGAGCACGGGTTGAGGGTGAACGACCCCACAGTCAGCGGCTTCGTCGAGACGAAATCGTTGTGGCAACCGGCAGTCGCGGCGAGCGCGAGAATAGAGCAGGACAGGATGCGACCGCGCAGAGAGCTGTGCATGAAAGAGCCTGAGACCTGAGAATCGGGTTGAGCTTCGCGTCAGAGGTGCAGACACGCGAAGGGACGAATACCCCTGTATGGACGCAATTCGAGGCCACGCTCCGTGTGAGCGTCACATGCGACTGGCGTTAAGGCGTACTCGGCCGGCATATTAGGGGCTGCGCGCTTTCGCGAACGTTCCCTCCCCCGGTTCCCCTCCCTCCATGCGGTCCTCTCTTCATTTCTTCGCCGCCGCTGCGGCGCTCTTGCTGTGCATTCCGGAATGTGCACACGCACAACAACCCGATGCCGCCAAGAGCAAGAAGCCCGATTTGCCGCTCAGCGTCGGCCGACACGTCAACTTCACGGCGACGAAAGGATCGTGGATGTCGCTGGACGTCAGCCCCGACGGACGGGCGATCGTCTTCGACCTGCTCGGCGACCTGTACACGCTGCCGATTACGGGCGGCACGGCAACGCGCCTAACGAGTGGCTTGCCGATGGACAACCAGCCGCGCTTCAGTCCAGACGGCAAGCGGGTCGTATTCGTCTCCGATCGGAGCGGCGGCGACAACCTGTGGCTGATGTCGCTGGACAAGAAGGACACGCTCCAGCTCACCAAGGGGGACGACAACCTGTTCGCGTCTCCAGAGTTCACTCCCGACGGGAAGTACATCGTTGCCGCGAAGTCGGGTGGATTGGGCGGCGCGGCGAAGCTGTGGATCTATCACGTCGACGGCGGGTCGGGCGCTGCGCTCGTGCGTGAGCCGGCGGCGCTCAAGGTTACCGGACCGACGGTGAGCCGTGACGGCCGCTACATCTGGTACTCGCGACGACAAGGCGATTGGCAATACAATGCTATTTTCCCGCAGTACCAGCTCGCCGTATATGACCGGGAAACGGGGACCAACACGGTCATGTCAGCCCGTTACGGCTCGGCGTTCCGGCCGAAGCTCTCGCACGACGGCAAGTGGCTCGTATATGGGACGCGCTTCGAGACGAATAGCGGTCTGCGCATACGTAACGTCGAGAGTGGCGTCGAGGACTGGCTGGTGTATCCGATCCAGCGCGACGATCAGGAGTCTCGGTCGCCGTTGGACGTACTCCCGGGCTACGCCTTCACGCCCGACGACAAGGCGGTCGTCATGTCATACGGCGGCGAGATCTGGCGGGTGCCGCTCGACAAGACGAAACCGGTGAAGATTCCATTCACCGCTGACGTGTCGCTCGACGTGGGTCCGGAAGTGCGGTTCGCGTACAAGGTGGACGACGCCGCCAGCTTCACGGCGCACCAGATTCGGGACGTCGCTCCGTCGCCGGACGGGAAGCGGCTGGCGTTCGTGTCGCTCAACCGGCTGTACGTCGCCGACTCGCCTAACGGGACACCGCGGCGCCTGACGACGCAGGACGTCGGCGAGTATTATCCGACCTGGTCGCCCGACGGCAAGTCGGTGGCGTACGCGACGTGGAACGACAAGACGGGTGGTCAGATCTACAGGGTGGCCGTCGACGGCAAGAGCGCCGCGCCACAACAGCTCACCAAGGCGCCCGCGCTCTACTCGCAGCTCGCATGGTCGCCGGACGGCAAGCGCATTGTCGCCGTCAAGGCGGCCGCCCGCGACATGCAGGAAGCGTTAGGCTTCTTCGGCGGCGGACTGGGTACGGAGTTCGTCTGGGTGCCGTCGGCGGGGGGCGACATGGTCGTCATCGGCCCGAGCGGGAACAGAACGCACCCGCACTTCACGTCGGACTCGACGCGCATCTTCGCGTACAGCTTCGAGGAAGGACTCGTCTCGATGCGGTGGGACGGCACGGACGTGAAGGCGTTGCTCAAGGTGACCGGACCACTGCCTCCCGCGGGTACGCTCGATGACGATCGTACGTCGAATGTCGACATGCCAATGCCGACGCACTACGAGCTCGAGCAGAATCCAACGCCGCCGCCGGCGTCGGTTGTCATCATGGCCCCGCGGGGCGATCGCGCGTTGGCGCAAGTTGGAAACGATCTTTACGTCGTGACCGTTCCGTACCTCGGTGGTCCGACGCCGACGGTGTCCGTGGCCAATCCGGCAACCGCGGCATTTCCGGCGCGGCGACTGACGGATATCGGCGGCGAGTTCCCAGCATGGAGCGCGGATGGTAAGACCGTACACTGGGCCATCGGCAACGCCTTCGTGTCGTTCGACCTCGACCGCGCGAAGCAGGTGGACGACAGTATCAGCGCGGTGAAACGCGCCAAGGGCGACAGCACGGCGGCGGCGCCGGCGGCCAAGGCGGATAGCACGAAACCGGATTCGACGAAGAAGGCGCCGGCGCCGACGGGCTACAAACCCGCCGAGCGTCGGATCGCGATCGCCGTCCCTCGCGACATGCCGCAGAGCAACGCCGTGCTACGCGGTGCGCGCGTGATCACGATGAAAGGGAAGGAAGTCGTCGAGGACGCGGACGTCGTCATTCATGACAACCGCATCGTCGCCGTCGGGAAGCGCGGTACGGTCAGCGTGCCGGCCGGCGCGCAGATAATCGACGTCACGGGAAAAACGATCGTCCCCGGTTTCGTCGACACGCACTATCACCCGCAGTGGCTCATTCCGCGGATCCACGTCGCGCAGGTGTGGCAGTACCTGGCGCAGCTGGCGTATGGCGTGACGACGACGCGCGATCCGCAGACGGCGACGACGGACGTACTCAGTTACGAGGACGAAGTCGAGGCCGGGCACATGATCGGGCCGCGCATTTACTCTACAGGCCCGGGCGTTTTCAATGGCGAGAATCTCAAAGATCTGGATCAGACTCGGAATGTCTTGAAGCGCTACGCGACTTACTATGATACGAAAACGCTAAAGATGTACATGACCGGCAACCGCCAGCAGCGGCAGTGGGTGATCATGGCGGCCAAGGAGCTCGGCCTGATGCCGACGACGGAAGGCGGATTGGACTTCAAGCTCAACATGACGCACGCGATCGACGGCTACTCCGGTATCGAGCACGCATTGCCGATTGCGCCGCTATATGAGGACGTCGTTCAGCTGTTCAAACAGACAGGCGTCACCAACACGCCGACGTTGATCGTGTCATACGGCGGACCGTTCGGGGAGAATTACTGGTATACTCATGAGAACGTGCATGGTGACGCGAAGCTTCGCCGCTTCACGCCGGAAGCGGAGCTCGACGCGAAGACGCGGCGCCGGGGTACGAACTCGGGTGGCAGTCCAGGGCCCGGCGGATGGTTCATGGACGAAGAGTACGCCTTCCCCCTCCATGCTCAATTCGCGAAGAAGGTGGTCGAGGCGGGCGGCCGGATCGGCATCGGTAGCCACGGCCAGCTCCAGGGACTCGGCTATCAGTGGGAGATGTGGATGATGGCGTCCGGTGGCATGTCTAACCACGACGTGCTCCGTGCGGCGACGGTCCTCGGTGCCGAAGGCATCGGCATGAGCGGCGATCTCGGCTCGATCGAGGGGGGCAAGCTCGCGGATCTCGTCGTACTCGATAAGAATCCGCTCGACGACATCAAGAACACCAACACGATCCGCTACGTGATGAAGAACGGGCGCATGTATGACGGGAACACGCTGGACGAGGTGTACCCGAGCAAGCGCGCATTACAGCATTTCGTGTGGCAGGACGGGGCTCCGGCGGCGGTGACTGGCACTCCCTAGAGTATTCGAAGTACATCGTGAAGCCGCTGAGTGGCAGATAGTATCCGAGGCCGGCATTGAGGCCGAAGTTCCACTCGCGATTTGTGTCTCCGAAGAAGGTGTTCACGTCGTTGGAGCCGTAGTAACCGGCACCACCCGTGATATACAGGCCGCCATTAGTCGACGGCGTGCCGAGGTTGTACTGACCATCAACCGCGATGCCGAAGATTCGGTGCTTCGCGCCCGAGTTACCGGTGTTGTCGCTCCACGGCAGCTCGGTGAAACTGCCTTCGGCGCGGAAGCTCAAAGGCGTCAGCGGCTGATGCATGCCGAGTGTGATCGCAACCTGGTATCCCGAGCTCGTGACGTTCCCGAGATCGCTTACCGGCATGACAAGACCTGCGTTCGCGCCGATCGAATACTGCGGCCCGGCTTGGGCACCAGCCTGCAGCGGTAGGATGAGGATTGCCGTGACAACCGCGACAAGCCTGGCGTGCGAACTCGACTGGAATAATTGCATTGATAAGTCTCCGATGGTCAGGGGCTCGGAGCGAAGACTACAGCAAAAGCAGATCCGTCGCCCTCGCTCATCCTGAGCGAGGCGACGGATCTGCTTTCGAGTTGTCGAATGTGTTTATTCGCGGCCGTTCAAAGTCACACTCATCGGTCTTCGGCGGCGTAGTATCTCGATGCGCACGGGCTGGCGCGCGTCGACTGCCTGTCGCAACCGCTCGGGGGTGACAGGCGCGCCGTCGACAGTGAGAATAACGTCGCCGTTGCGAATCGGACTCCACGATGATTCCGCTTGGAGCACGAGCAGCCCGCGCTCGCTGCCGTCGCCGAAGTAGTCGGAGAGATCATCGCTCACTGGGCTGAGCGACAGCCCCGGTACGTCGTTGCTTCCGCGGCGCGACGCGGCACGGTCGCCCACATCATCATTGCTCCGGCGGCGCGGTTCGACTTGCGCGGTGCGGAGGCGACGCTGGAGCAGAGAAAGCTCACGCGCCGCCTGCATGAGCGAATCGGCAAATGGGGACGTCCCTTCGTCGTCGGCGAGCCGGCGCAGCTGCGCCTGGAGATCGGCGAGTGACTGCATTGCGGCGGCAACGGTCGTGGGCCGCGTGGCCGGCTCGCCGGCCACGGCCACGGCCACCGAAGGCGTCGGGGAGACCGCCGGCGTCGCCGGCGATACACTGATGGCGCCGTTAGGCGCCGCGCCCAACTGAACGGTGACGTTGCGGAAGCGACCGCCGCTAAAGACGCGCAGGGTTGCCTGTTCGCCCTCCCGGAGCCCGCGCAGCGTGCGTGACATCCGCCGCATCACGGCGTCCGTCGCCGTGGAGCGTCCGATGTCGGCGGGATCGAATCGCAGGCTGACGCCATCGATCTCGGCGAGGCGATTGCCCTCGTCGATGCCGGCACGGTCGCCCGGTCCGTCACGCAGGACTTGCGTGACGAGAAGGCCTAACGTGTCGCGATCGGTATTCGACGTACCGACGGTGATACCGAGCAAGCTGCGCACGTCCGGTGTGTCGCTGTCGCCGGCGGTAGCGGTCGGTCGGCGCGACGCGCCCGGATCGGCGGGAAAGCGGCGGACCTGCGCCTGCGCGATACGCGGATCCATGAACAGCGCAAGAAGCGCCGCGGCGAATAATGTTTTGTATACTCTCATATGAGCATCCCCCTGAACAATCGATTGTCAATGTCTACTAAACTCACCTCGAGCGACCGGCGCGCGGAGCACGGTCGGGGGGATCGAGATCGCCCTCCTCCCGCGAGCCGTCGCGGTGCACGCGGGGCCGAGCGCGACCCTCAGCGAGCATTCGCCGCGCCGTCACGAGATGATCCGCGAACCACGCACCACGTGGCCCTTCGCCAAGAACGTCGTAGCGCACGCCACCACCGCTAGCACTCGAGTGAACGATGCGATCGTGTCCCGCGTAGATCGCGACATGATCGATGCTCGATCCGTCATTACCAAAAAAGAGCAGGTCGCCTGGACGCAGCGCACCGATGCGCGTCGAGACTTCCTGACCCAGCTCCGCGATCGCGTGTGCCGTACGCGGCAACGCGACACCTTCTCTCCCAAAGACGTACTGCACGAACCCCGCCGCGTCAAATCCAATGCTTGGATTGGTACCGCCCGTGCTATAGGGCGTTTCGACGTATCCCTCGGCAAGATCCAGCACTCGCGCGGTCGTCCTGGCGGCGCTTTCCGCGGTCTCCAACTGATCAGTCTCGGGTCGGTCGACCGGCATGAGGATGCCGCGCGGAGGGGTGCTGGGCACCGCATTCTGATGCGCACCGAAGCTCACCGAGAGGCCGGCCCGGTACTCCCAATTGCGGCGGCTCCCGATAGCGATCGCGCTGTCACTGTGCAGCGACCGGCGATTGCGCGCTTCGGCGCCAACTCCCAGCCAACCGAGGAGGTCGTGATGCAGCCCGACGCCAAAGCTCCACGTCGCACGGCTCGTATCCGGGGCGTTGCTCGGATTAACGCCTATCCCACCAATGCCGACAAATCCGTACGGCGAGAAGCCGAGCAGAAGGGATCTTGCGAGTGGAAGGGCGCGCAGGGGCGCAACGAGGAGATCGGCGTCCGCGCTCCATCCGCCAACGCCGATGCCCAAACCGGACTCGTAGCGATACTGTCGGGGCCCGCCGTAGCCACGACAGCGGAACCTGTCGCAGCCGGTGTAAGGAGACGGAGCGGTGTAGGCGCTCGAGTTGTCGCCGTTGTTGAAGTTCAGGGCGCCGCTCAAACGAAGCCCGAATATTCCGCTGTAGCCCGTGAGCGCCAACCCGCCGAATAGCGGATCGCTCGGCGATTCTTTACGAGCGGCAAAGACGTCAAAAAGTCCGGGCCCCTGTGCCGGGAGAGTGTTGCGAGGGGCGGTGAAGAGGAGCGCGCCGGCAAGAAAAAAGAGCCGACGTGATAACGCCGTCGTTTCCTTCATGTTCAACCTCGGAGTGTCTCGTGAGTGGCTATTGCTGGAGACACGTGGGCATCGGCGTACCCCTAATTGTTCGCTTTGACGAACGACCGCGATCAATTCTACTTTGGCCGCATGACGCTCGATCAAATGGTCGAAACCGTGCAGCTCACGTATCCGCAGGTGTACCACGCGTGTCACACGCGTCATCAGCGGAAGCGCTCAACGAGTCATCGGCTGTCGGCGCGGGACGCCGCGATTCTCGCTCACTGCAGCACGAGCACCGTGCTTGTGCCGGCGCAACTGGCACGTCATCTCGACATCGCGAGGTCGACGCTCTCTGAGGCGATCAAGAACCTCTCGCGACTCGGCTACGTGCAACGCGTCGCGCGCTCGCACGGTGATGGACGGCGGTCCGGGATCGTGCTCACCATCGAGGGACTTCGTGCCGTGCG
>QHUV01000714.1 GCA_003222065.1 Gemmatimonadota bacterium
TCGATCGGGAAGTCGCTCTCCAGATGCTGCCCTCCGCCGAGGAGGACGCACGTGCGCGCGCTGGCCCGATCACGATCGCGCAGGTGCGGTGGCGCCACGCGGATCCCGAGCTCCCCGCGCCGGCGCTGACGGCCGAGCTGCCGCCGCTGCGCGTCACCGATCTGTCGCTCGTCATCGACGAAGGGGATAACGCGCCACTTCCGCTTCGCGACGCAACGCTGCTCCTGCCCGCCTATCGGTTGCGTTTCTTCCGCGACGGTCACACGCCGCTCACGCTCCTGTACGGCCGATCCGATCTCGGACCGCCGCGATACGATTTGGCGTTGCTCGCGCCGCGGCTCCTCGGCGCGCCGGCACAGGATGTAGCAGCGGACGCGGAGCGAGGCCCAATGAATGTGACCGGCGTCACCCCTACGATCGTCTTTTGGTGTGCCCTCGCGCTGGCCGTTCTCGCGCTGCTCGTCTTGATCGCGAGACTGCTTCGCCCGGGCGGCGCCCCTGCGACACCTCCTCCGTCTTCAAGCGCATCGCCCGCCGCCCGCGAGTGACGCGCAGGAAAGTCAAATGCCGATTCAAGTTCATACTTTGCTCATCACCGGCATGCCGGCTAGCGGCAAGACCAGCTTCGGGGATTGGCTGCGCGACAATCGCGGCTACGTGCACGCCGACCTCGACGCCGCCGACTGCCTCAAGACCGCCGGCCTCCCACCGTTCTGGACCGAGAAGGAGCGCATCTCGAGCCTCGATTCGGGCCGCCTCCGTGAGTTCGTGCGTCACCTGCGAACGCTCAGCAAGCCGTCGGTGCTCACGTGGACGTTTCCGACCGATCTCGTCGACTTCGGCCGTGAGATGACGAGCTTCGGCATCGTCGCCTGGTGGTTCGAGGCCGATCGGCTCGCGTCGCGTCAGCGGTACGCCAGCCGCAGCACCGTTCTCCGCAACGGCGTGTACTCACGCGGCAAATCCGATACGACGCTCTTCGATCGTTATGTGGGCGCGGTCTCGAGCAACTGGGCACGCATCGCCCCGATCTTCGGCGAGCGCATCATCCGCACGTTAGGCGCGGATGGACGATTCGTGGATCCGGTCTCGATTTGCGATCGCCTTCAGGCCGCCGCCAAGGCGGCGTAGCTTCGCGGCAGTGATGATCGCGATCAGTCGGGCCATCGATCACGGATTACCCGGATTTGAATCCCGGATCGCGCCGTGTGGCGCGAGGGGTCCAATAGCCTCGATAAGCTTGTGTGTCTTTGTCGACGGCACACCAGTGAAGAACCGGTGTGAGGAGCATCCGGAGGGTGTTCAAAGATTCTTCATCGGTTCCTTGGATAGCGAAGCTTTGATCGCCACAAGGAGCGATCCGGATTTAATCCGGGTAATCCGTGATCAATGGCTTGAGCGGTCGTGATTCGCACCGGCTGGGATGAAGCCGCGCCTAACCCCTACGTAATCCGACGACGATCTCGATCACGATCGACGCGCTCGACCGTCTCGGTGACGTCGGCGACGCGCGTCTGCAGTCTCGCCAAGAGGGGCCGATAGCGCCACGTCGGGAGCGGCGACACACGCCCACGTGTGGCGGCGATTCGGTCGTACATCGCCGGCAGCTCGGCGTCGAGCACCGCGTCGTAAAAGCGCAGCTCCAGGAGTTGAGCGTTCGCGAACTCGAGGATGTACTCGACGTCGCGGTCGTCACCGCGCCCCTCGACGACGAGCGCGTTGTCCCACGTGAGAATCGTCAGGTCGTCCGCGTAATACGAGAACCGGTGCGGCAGCAGCTCGCGGCGCGCGTCCAGGGACAGTTCGCGCCGCTCGCGAAGCAGCAGGGGTACGATGTGCTCGTCGGTGAGTACGTCCGTCCCGAGCACCGCCCCGCGTTCGTCGGTGAGCCGTGTTATACGAAAGACGACGTAATCCTCCACGACGGATGCGAGATTGGGACGTTCGACCGCCGGCGCGACGCGCGACCGCAACGCCTCGAGGTGGCGCGTGAAGATCGATCCCAGCGCCGGTGAGGCATCGACCGCGTTTCCGAAGATCGTGAACGCATCCCACGACAATGCCTTCGGCGCTTCGATCCGCAGCTGCAGGGAACACGTGCCGAAGTCGAACAGCCGCGCCGAGACGTCGGCGCGATGCTCGGCGCCGTCAATCGTTAGGTATTCGGCGCCCAGTGCGACGAAGAGCGGCGGATTCGTGATCTGCAGCGCCTGCGCCTCGTTGCGCGCCGGCCGCTCGCGTGTCGCCGCGTCGGGCGCGAACAGCGCGCTCGCCCGGTCGAGATCGATCTCGTAGCCGATGTCATACAGACGATACGCGATCGCC
>QHUV01000721.1 GCA_003222065.1 Gemmatimonadota bacterium
TCGAAGAACGCCTTTGCCTGCGCGCGGGAGGTGTATTGCGCACTGGGAAGTGTTAGGCGCGCCGATACAATTCCGTGTTCATCGAAGCCTAACGATGTACCGGCGAGATTCCGATAGCTGCGCATCAGCAGGATCGCCCCGACGAGCAACACGACCGACATCGCGAGCTCGGCGATCACGAGCGCGCCACGTAAACGCGATCGATGCACCGAACCGGCCCCGCCGCGGGACCCGGCGCGAAGGCCCGAGTTGAGGTCGGGTTTCGTCGCCCTCAGTGCCGGAAGCGTGCCGAACAAAATCCCCGTCACGATCGTCAATGCCGCGATGAACGCGAGCGCTGGTGCGTCGAGCGTGAGCGAGATGAAGAAGGGCGGCGTTTGATCCGGAAATCCAAAGCGCAGGAGGCGGACACCCCACCACGCGATCGCGATGCCAAGCACGCCGCCGAGCAGGGCGACGAGCACGCTCTCGGTGATCAGTTGCAGCGTTAGGCGCCGCCGCGAGGCGCCGAGGGCGCTACGGATCGCAATTTCCCGCGCGCGCGTCGTTCCCCGGGCGAGCATGAGGTTGGCGAGGTTCGCGCAGACCAGTAACAAGACCAGGACAACCGCGGCAAGGAACACTTTGAGCGGTTGCTCGAGGTCGCCTACGAGATCGGTCCGCAGCGACTTGAGCTCGGCGCGCCAACCGTAATTCTCGTCCGGAAACTCGCGTACCATGCCAGCGTCGATCAAGTGAAGGTCAGCTCGCGCCTGCTCGATCGTGACGCCCCGCTTCAGTCGGCCGATTGCGCCCGCGTATCCGCGATTGCCGTGGGCTTCGTTGGCAGGGTTGACGGCGAACGGAAACCAGAGATCCCCGCGCTCGGGAAAGTTGAATGCCGGCGGCATCACGCCGACGATGGTGTAAGCGCGGCCGTCAATCGTTGTTCGCTTGCCGACGATGCCACTGTCGCCGGAAAAGCGCCGCTGCCACAGCCGATGGCTCAGTAGTGCGACGAATTGTCTGCCCTGTGTCTGCTCCTCGAACGTGAAGGTGCGACCAATCATCGGGCGCACGCCGAGCGTCGGAAACAGGTTTGCCGTTACCCACGCGCCCTCGACACGCTCGGCGTCATTGGCGTCGTCGGAGAGGGTGGACGTGGTCCACGTCCACATGCCGAGTGACGCGAAGGCCCGCGTGCCGTCGCGCCACGAGACGTAGTCGGGCCAGGAGATGTTCGTGCCGTGGTAGCCTCGCACCGTGTTCTCGCTGTACACAGCCACGAGG
>QHUV01000722.1 GCA_003222065.1 Gemmatimonadota bacterium
GGCGATGACACGCGCGACTGATGCCGCCAATGCCTCACTGACGTGGCCAGTGCCGCATCCCAAATCGCCAACCGTCCACCGCTCGTCGAGCAGATCGAGCAACGCGAGGAGGTCGGTGCGCGATCCGATCATCTCGGACCGCATCGCGTCCCACGCCGCATGCGACGTCGAGAAGAAGTCCTGCGAGCGATTGCGCCGAGCGGCGACGCGTTGGGCGACTATGCCGTCGCGACGACGCGCGTCGTGGGCGGCGCCTGGCGAGGCCGAGACCTGATCGCGGACGACGAGCCACAATCGCTTCGCCGCCGGATCGAGACGGCTCTGGATCATGGAGTAGAACCGGCTCGTGCCTTCGCCACGCGCCACAACCCAGCCCTCGTCGCTGAGAATCTTGAGATGACGGCTCACAGTCGATTGCGGCAGCTGGAGCACCCCGCACAACTCCCCGACCATGAGCTCACGGCCGTCGAGCAGCAGCAAGATCCTGCTGCGCGTCGGATCGGCGAGGGCGCTGATGCGGTCGAGGATCGAGGTGGACACGTGTCAGCGTAGTGGTTGGTAATCACGAACCATCCGAATATCCGGATAAAAGGTCAAACATTGTGATCGATCTGTCAAGTCAAGCTCGTTGCGGACGCCCCGGCTACGCGCCAGACTTATCGCGCTGTCCGACCGAACGGTGCGGCGGCAATGGCGCTGCGGCCAAGGTCGCGGGCGTCCGATAGAGAGATTTCCCGCTCGAGGACCACACTCATGCTGCGAGTGCGACGTATCGTGGTCATTGTCGCAACGGCGTCTGCTTTCATACTTGCCACGTCACCCGTCGCTCGGGGCATGCCATCACCGACGGACACGTTGCGCGGTGTCGTGCGTGACACGAGTGGCCATGCGCTGCCGGGCGCGACGGTGACGGTGCTCGAAGTTGGACGAAACGCGACGACCACGTCCGATGGAGCATTCGCCATTGGCGGCATGTCGCCGGCCCGTTACACCATCCTCGTGCAGCGTTTGGGGTATGCGCCCTTCCTCCGGTCGGTCCAGTTACCGCAAGCGTCTGCGCTAACGATTGCGCTCGTCCCTTCCGCGCTTCGCATCACGCGGGTGACAGTGACGGCGACGCGCACCGCGATCGATCCGCTTTCGTCCCCTCTGTCGAGCGAGGCGCTCTTCGGCGAGCAGTTACGCCGGGAGCATGAAGTCTCGCTCGCGCATGCGCTCGACAAGCTGGCAGGTGTGCGAACGCTGAGTACCGGCGAGCAGGTCGGTAAGCCAATCATTCGTGGTCTCACGGGGCCGCGCGTCCTGGTACTCGACAACAGCTTGCGACTCGAAGACTACTCGTGGAGTGATGAGGATGGTCCGTCGGTCGACGCACGGGTCGCGGACCGGATCGAGGTGATTCGCGGACCGGCGAGCGTGCTCTATGGGTCCGATGCCGTCGGTGGCGTAATCAACGTCGTGCCCGAAGAGTTGCCCGATGCCCGGGCACGTGGAGCATTCGCGCGAGGGGGCGCCGAGTTCTATCTGGGAACGAACAATGCCGCACCCGTCGAGGAAGACAACGAAGGGGGACCGCAGCGTCGTCTCGCGGACGACCGCGTCCAGGCGACCACGAGCTGGATCTGGGGCGGGCTGCGGATGGAGTCGCGCAGCCAGTGGCAGCGGCATTCATTACAGGAGGTGGTTGGTGAGAGCCGGGCGGGACTCGCACCGCCGATCTTCGACTTGCTGCTCAACACGTACTCGACAGACCTGGTCGCGCATCACGCGCCAGTCGGCCGCCTAACGGGATCGATTGGCGTCTCGGGCCTGTATCAGGACAACAAGACAAAAGGACAGGTGCCGCTCGTTCCGAGCGCGCGCACAGCAGGCGGCGCGCTGTTCGCCGTCGAACAGTCCACGGTCGGCCAGTGGACGCTGCTCGCCGGTATGCGAGGAGATGTTCGACATGTTGCGACAGACGCGAACGGTGATTTGCAGCGCGGCGCGCAAACACGAAACGCGTCCGCCGTATCGGGTGACGTTGGGGCCGTGTTCCGGCCGGTCGCGGGGCTCGCGGTCGCCGGCAACCTCGGACGAGCATTCCGAGCGCCCACTCTGTTCGAGCTCTTCACGAACGGTCCGCACCTCGGGGAAAATCGCTTCGAGATCGGGCTCCCGAACGCCAAGCCGGAAGTCAGCCTCAACGCCGATGCCAGCGTCCGTGTCGAAAGGGGTCGCCTCCACGGCGAGGTAGCCGTGTATCAGAACCGGATCGACAACTTCCTCTACATTCAGGCTACGGGGAACACGGTCGACGTTGTGGATCCAGATGGCGGCGCGATCGTGACGCTCGACGAGTATCGGTATATCCAGACAGCGCATGCGTCGCTTCGGGGCGTGGATCTCGCCGTGGAAGCGGAGGCGCTTGCCTCCCTGACGATACGCACGCGCTTCGATGTGGTGCATGGCACGAATGAGCAAACGCGAACACCACTTCCACGCATGCCGGCGCCGCGCGGCGACGTCGAAGCCGAGCTCCATACGGTGCCGTCGGCGGCAAATCGCGCCTACGTGGGAGTCGGCACCGAGCTTGTCGCGAAGCAGGATCGACTTGGACCATTCGATACGCCAACCGGCGCGTACGCGCTCGTCCACTTCACGGCTGGTTTGACGCGTGAGTTGGTCGGACGGCCGTTCTCGCTCGACGTCCGTGTGCTGAACGCGGCGAATACGCGTTATCGCGATTTTCTCAGTCGTTACAAGGCGTTCGCGTTCGGCCAGGGGCGCAATATCGTCATACGCCTCTCGACAGGTCTGTAGCGATCGCGCTGACCGCCAGACGTGGCTGGCAAGCCGATACGGTGACCGACAGGCGCCCGAGCGCGCTGACGCTGACGTCGGCGCCTCTGAGGTCGGACGCGGGGAAGGTTCCGGCGATCGCGACCGAGCGCATGCCGGCAGCGCGGGCCGCCTCGATTCCGGCTGGCGCGTCCTCGATCACGATGCACTCCTCCGGCCTGCGACCCAGAGCGCGTGCAGCCGCGAGGTAGCCTTCAGGATCGGGCTTGCCGCGCTGAACGTCGTCGGCGGTGATTAGCGTTTGTGGTATCGGCAGCCCGACGTGAGTCAAACGCATCGTCGCGACTAGCCGGGCGCCGGACGTGACGACCGCCCAGGCGTTAGGCGGAAGCG
>QHUV01000160.1 GCA_003222065.1 Gemmatimonadota bacterium
TACCGAGCCGTCTCATTCGACGGTACAAATTGGGACGATCCGTCTTGAGCCTTCGCGCCGCCTCCGCGACGTTGCCCGCGGCTACCGACAACGCGCGCGTGATGAGCATTTTCTCGTACTCGTCCAACGTCTCGCTTAGCGATGCGTCGAGTGCCGACGGATCTGGTAGCGGAGCGGCGGGCGCACTTCCGCGTCGGCCATCCGCGTCGATGGAAAGGACTGCTTTGACGTCCTCCGCTTCCACCGGCAACCCCGCATGAAGAATTGCGAGCCGTTCGACGATGTTCGCAAGCTCCCGCACATTGCCGGGCCAGCGATGCCGCGTCAATAAGGCCATCGCGCCGTCGCTCCACGCGGGTTGTTGCTGACCCGTCCGCATTCGGTGTAGCGCGGAGAAATGACGTACGAGCGCTGGTATGTCGCTCGGCCGCTCGCGAAGAGGAGGAAGCGGAATCGGAATGACGTTCAGACGAAAGAAGAGATCTTCGCGGAACGTGCCCTCGTGCACGCATCTTTCGAGATCTTTGTTCGTCGCCGAAAGGATGCGCACATCGATTCGAATCGGCTTTCCTCCACCGACGCGCTCGATCTCTTTGGCCTCGATCGCCCTGAGCAGCTTCGCCTGTGCTTCCGGTCCCAGGTCGCCGACCTCGTCGAGCAGCAGCGTGCCCGTGTGGGCCAGCTCGAATCGTCCGATGCGTCGATCGGTCGCGCCGGTGAACGAGCCCTTTTCGTGCCCGAACATCTCGCTCTCGACGAGGTCCCGCGGGATCGCCGCGCAATTGACGCGGATGAAGGGCCGATCCCGACGGGCGCTCGCGCCGTGAATCGCCGCGGCGACGAGCTCCTTTCCCGTTCCAGATTCGCCCGTGATGAGAACTCGTGAATCAGTGGGCGCGACGCGTGCGATCAGCTCGCGAACCTTTCCCAGCGCTGTGCTGTCGCCGATCATGTCGCCGCTCAGGCCGAATTCGCGACGCAGCGTCTTCGCTTCCCGGCGGACCTGACGCAACTCGAGCGCCGAGCTGAGCGCGAGCAATACCCCTTCTGGGCTCAACGGCTTCTCGAGGAAGTTGAACGCGCCAAGCTTCGTCGCCCGCACGGCGTCCGAGAGACCTGCCCTGCCGCTCATCATTACCACCGGCACATCGGGAAGCTTCTCGCGCACTTGCGCGAGCGTCGCCATCCCATCCATGTCGCCCGGCATCATGAGATCGAGCAACAACACATCCGGCTCGCTCTCGAGCGCGCGTTGTAACCCCGAGACGCCATCCTGTGCGTCACGGACCTCGTACCCTTCCGCGCCGAGGAGCGCTCCGACCATGCGCCGAATGTTCGGCTCATCGTCGACAATGAGGACGCTAGGCATTGACACTCGTCATCGGGGGCCCCCGCCCCCACCACCCCCACCCCCAGCCCCACCCCCGCTCGGCAGCGCCCGCGACTCCGCCATTACTCTCGTTAGGTACCTTTGGGATTCGGAGATCCGCTCGACCTCGATCGCCACCGCTTCCACGGCCTGCTCGATGCGTTCGAGGCGATTCGCAACGTCCGCGGAGATGGTTGGTGCCACTGGCGGCCGGTCGACGAACCGTCGCGTGAGCGCCCGAATGATCGGAATCCCAAGCGCAATCACGGCGATGGTCATGAAGAATGACTGAATGATCGCCACCGCCTCTGGCGGAATGAATCCCGGCGGAAACGGAGGCATCGGACCCTGCAACGCGATTGCGAGCACGGCTGGCGTTAGGTGCATGCACACTCTTTTGTGACGGGCGCCGTCATCGCGCGCGATCACGTGCTGGCGCGACTTCACTTGACTCGCCGGCACGCTCGGCGAGCAGCTTCGTGGTGAATCGCTGGCCTTCGGAGATCCGCTCAACCTCGACGGCAATGGAGTCGAGCGCCTGTTCCATTCGCTCGAGCCGCGCCAGCACTTCGGGCGGCAATTTGGGTGGTCCGCCCTGTTCGAGCCGGCGCGCCATACCGCGCGCCAGAGGGACACCGAGCGAGACCACAGCGACCATGGCGAACATCGCGATCGGTATGATATCGTGACTAATCATTAGATCTCTCTTCGATGCGGTCGTTGACCGGCAGCAGGAAGCGAATCGTCGTGCCGCCGCCCGGCGGGCTCTCCGCGCCGACGGAACCGCGGTGCGCGAGCACAGTTTGCCGAGCGATCGCGAGGCCCAGCCCCGTACCACCGGGTTTAGAAGTTACATACGGCTCCCAGATGCGCCCGAGTTGCTCCTTCGGGATACCGCAACCGCTGTCGGCGACCGCGATTTCGACCCCCTTCTCGTCGTTCTGATGATCGCCGTTTCCGTTTTCACCGGTTGCGAGTTCTGATGTGTACGGCCGAACGCGCACCGTGATCTGCGCGTCGCGTCCTGTCGGAGCGGTGCGGCATGCGTCGACGGCGTTCAGAATGACGTTGGACAGCGCGCGCGCCAGCGCGTCGTGATGTCCGAGAATCATTGGCGTGGCGTCGTCCACGTCCACGGCGAGCGAGATGTCCGTCGGTACAGTCGACCGGGCGGTGTATCTCACGAGCTCTCCGACATCGATCGCCGCCTGTGGGCCTTCCGGCAGTCGTCCGAATTGCGAGAAGCTTTTCGCCATCGCCTCGAGCCGACGCGATTCCACGTCCAGCACCTCGACCGTTTCCGCCAACTGTGGCGACAATGACGGTAGCTCTCGTCGCAGCCGCTCCACGGCAAACCGAATCGGCGTGAGTGGATTCTTCAATTCGTGCGCGACCTGGCGCGCGGTTTCTCGCAGCGCTGCGGCGCGTTCGGCCTCGATCGCACGCGTTCGGCCCATCTCGAGCTCGCGCGACATATCGCGCATTCGCTGACGCAAGAGCTCGAACTCCGGCGCCACCTTTCGCGGCGGTCCTTCCGGGAGGGGCTCCGCGCGTCCAATGCGCTCCGTCCAACCCACGAGCTCCTGGAGCGGACGACTCATGTTGCGACTCAAATGGCCCGCGATGCGCGACGCGAGTACCGCGAGGATGATGAACGAGAAGACCGCGCCGCCGAACGCGAGCACTGCGTATTGACGGTACACGTACCTTGCCCGTCGCGCTTGCAGTGCGTTCGCTGCGAGGCTGCTATCCACTTGCCTCAGCGCTTGATGCTGTGACGCCGTAAGTGGCGCCGTGCGCGCCGCGCTCACCGCCCTCGTCCCCGACGCGGCCACACTGTCCCACGCTTCCGTTGCGCCCACGAGATTCAATGCCCAGCTCGTGATCCCACCCGACAGAATGAGCACAATCGAGGGGATGAGGGCGAACGACAGGAGGATGAAAAAGAGGCGACCACGGAACCCAACTCGCTTCACCGGCACCTCTTACGCGCGGGCCACGACAGTGGTTTCGTGAGGAAACTTACAGGCGGCATGGAACGCCATCCACGATGAATTCCATCGCGCACACTCCTCAACCTATGAAGACGCACACGGATTATCTCATCTTCAACACTAAGCAGCGGCAACAGATCATCGATATCACCGACAAGGTCGAGCAATGTCGCGCGTCGGCAGACATCGATGACGGAATGGTCCTCGTCTCTGCCATGCACATCTCCGCGTCCGTATTCGTGAACGACCACGAGCCAAATCTCTGGCAGGACATACTGCAGTGGCTCGAGAATGACATCGCGCCCTGGGATCCCCCGCGCTATCGCCATAACTCCGGCACCGGCGAAGACAACGCTGCGGCTCACCTTCGCGCTCTAACGATAGGCCACGAGGTCATCGTTCCGGTCACCAAGGCGCGGCTCGATTTGGGCCCGTGGCAGCGCATTTTTTATGGCGAATGGGACGGACAACGACCCAAGCGCGTTGTGCTAAAAGCCATGGGAATGTGATCGGCAACAGGCTCAGAATGACAGGTGCAATCGATAACTGGTAGCCTTTAACGAGTTACGCCCTTTCATGCGAAGGCACATACATATAGATTATGCGCGACTCGAGGTCTGCCATTCCGTGGACCAGTCAAGAAACCGCTTAGCGCGAGTGAAATGAGACGCGGCACCGGCGAGACGTGCGCGGAGACGTAAATACGCCTCCACGACCCGTCGGGTCGCCTCGCTTCACGGCACTCGCCGGCTGATGCGCGAGCGACCGGGCTCAATTCGCAAACGTGCGAGGAAAACCGGCCGCGGGACGCGCACCGAGAAACAACCCGCAGAGAAGTTCATGAACGGACGCCACCCGCGCACTCCCGCTTCGAGCCCCGCGTCACGTACGCAGGGCGCCCTGATTCACCGTGGACCCGGCGCTATCGCCGCCGCCACCCACTCCATCGCCACTCCATTCGTCCACGCGCCAAACGCCGCGCTGCTCATCGACTTCGACAATGTCACGATGGGCATTCGCTCCGATCTCGGAAAGGAGCTGCGCACGCTGCTCTCGTCGGACATCATCAAAGGCAAGGTCGCGGTCCAACGCGCCTACGCTGATTGGCGGCGATATCCACAGTACATCGTCCCACTCTCCGAGGCTTCGATCGATCTCATCTTCGCCCCGGCTTATGGCTCGTCAAAAAAGAACGCAACCGACATTCGACTCGCCATCGACGCTCTCGAGCTCGTCTTCACTCGCCCGGAGATTGGAACCTTCATCCTTCTTTCGGGCGATTCTGATTTCTCGAGCCTCGTCATCAAGCTCAAGGAATACGGCAAATACGTCATCGGCGTCGGTATTCGCGAATCGTCGAGCGATCTGCTCGTTCAGAATTGCGACGAGTACTACAGCTACAACGCCCTCGCTGGCCTCGTGAAGGCGAGCGAAGAGGAGCCGGCGCGCAAATTCGATCCGTGGGAGCTCGTTAGCGAAGCGGTGACTCGCATGAAGCGAAACGGCGATGTCATGCGCTCCGATCGACTCAAGCAAGTAATGCAGGACATCGACCCCGCCTTCGACGAAAAGAATCTCGGCATGTCGAAGTTCTCCCGTTTCGTCCAGGAGGCTCATCAGCGCGGTCTCGTGTCGATGACGAAGCTCGAAAATGGCCAGCTCGAGATCGGCCTGCCGCAAGACCGCGCGGCCGCGGAACCGCGACCCAGCGTACCCGAGCTCGAGCCGATCGACCTCGATCGGACGACCGCAGCAGCGACCGATGGCGTCGTGCGCGAGCCATCCGAGACGACTGAGGGTCGTGAAGAGCGCGGTCGTCGCGGTCGTCGCGGACGCGGTCGCGGTCGCGGACGTGAGCGCGAGGATCGGGACCGTGCTCCTGCCGCGTCCGCCGCGTCCGCCGATTTGCCCGCTCCGCTCGCGCTGGCTGAGGAGCCGATCGTCGCCGCAACCGCTGAAGCCATTGGCGCGGCTGGTGAACGCCTAACGAGAACCGAGGCGTTTGATCTCGTCCGCCGGGCCGTCGAGACCCTTACCACGGACGGCGACGACACGACGCGCGCTAGCGCCGTTCGTCAGCGCACTCGCGAAATTCTCGGCCGCGACAGCGAAAGCCTCAATGAGCGAATGTTCATTCGCATCCTCAAAGATGCTCATGACTCGGGCGTGATCGACCTGCGCAGGCGGGGCGACGATTTCGAGGTCGCCCGCGCCGCCGAAGCGTTGCCGGTCGCCGACCAGGTCGCGCGCGCTGATGAGGCCACCGCGCTCCCTCGGCCTTTAGGCGCGCCAGCCCAGCGCCTCGGTATGGGTCCGCGCGGCGCCCGTCGCGGACGCGGCCGTTCCGATGGTCCGCCACCCGAGTTGCTGTCCGTCGGTGTTGTCGAAGAGCCCTTAGCTCCTCGCGAAGCTGCCGGCGCGCAAGCCGAAGTGGTCACCGTCGAGCATGAGCCACCTCCGACGATCGAGCTGTCAAGCGCTGAGCCCGTGCCTGCGGAGGAGGAGGCGATACCGCCGGCGCGGCGTGGAGGCCGTAAACGTTCGCGCCGCGCGACGCCTGCTTCTGTGGAGCAGCAACAAGCTGCTCCGTCGCCGGCACCTCCGGCCGCTGCTCCGGTCGACGCCGCGCACTCACCAAGAAAGACGCGCGGCCGAGCCGCGGCGAAAACGGCTCACCGGCGCGCGCGCGCCAAGAAGACCGCGCCGAAGACCGAGAGTTGACCGCTCGCGTCGCATCGGCGCGGCCATCGAAACCGCGAGCTGACGTCCTCCCGGCCTACGTGTATTTCATTTACGGGATGTACTGGTGCTTCAACGCCGTGACCCGGGCCGAAGGCGAGCCGAGCGCCGTACTCGTACGCGCTCTCGAGCCCCTTGCGGGAATCGACTTGATGCGGAGGCGCCGCGGCATGCGCTCGCACCGAGATGCGGACCTCACCAACGGGCCGGGAAAGCTGTGTCAGGCGTTAGGCGTCACCGGACATCACAACCGCTATCCCTTGGACGTGCCACCACTCGTCATCCGCGCCGGGAGCGACGTGCCTCGTGAGGCGGTGATCGTTACACCGCGCGTCGGCATTTCGCGGTCCGCCGAGTGGCCGCTTCGTTGGTTCGTTGCCGGGAGTCCGTTCGTCTCCAAGACGCCTTCCCACTTTCCTCGGCTGCCAGCCGATCGTTAGGATCGCGTTGGACCAATCACCACACAGGCCCGCGTCCGAAGACGCGGGCCTGTGTCGTAGTCGGTGCTGCGGCGCTCTACTCTTTGCTGATCGAGCTGCCGATGTTGTAGCGCAACCCCGCCTCTACCGTGAGGTGGAATGCCTTTCCATTGTAGAGGAACATGTTCTTCTGCGCCGGGCTCGCGGTGCCCTGGAAGAACACGGAGAAGCCTACCATTCGGAACTGGCTGCCTACTATGAAGTAGGGCGAAGCGCCCGTACGTAACTCGGTGATGTATGCCTGTGTTGCGAGGTACTGATCGTTGGACGAGTAATTCACGTCCGCCGGCTCGGCGCTGCTGATCTGCTTGATCGAGAAGCCGATGCCCGCGTACGGGTGCGCCCACATACCCATTCCCGGGAAAACCATCGCCGAGACGTCCAGCCGGCGCATGTTCTTGAGATTGATGATGCGGGGAATCGTATCGCTTGGGTCGACCCCCGTAAGGATCGCCGCCTGATCCGTGAAGAACGCCTCGGAATACGAGACGTAAAGTCCACCATGGCTTCGCGTAATCAGCCATTCGATCCCGCCGAGCGGCGCCTGACGATGCGATGTTGTCGCCGAGTTGAAATCCATAGCTCCGGCCTTCACGCCCCAAAACCACGCGTTATTGAAGGAGCTTCCCAATTGGGCCGTCCCAATCCGCGGCATCGCGGCGACGAGCACCGCGGCGGCGATCAGGGCACGGTTGATTCGCATACGAATCCTCGAAAGCTGAGGTCTTGGCGTTTAACCGATGGCGTTCCCTGCTGTTCGGACGCGCAAAAGCGCCGGCAAGTCACGGTTTGCCCTTTCACGTGATCGGTACATACTATGGAAAGGGGCGGATGACCCGAAGCTCAAACGCGCGGTGTAGGTCCGCGATAGCGATTCCGATAGCTGCCACGGAGGTCCCATGTCTTCGATTCTCCCGGGAACGCGGGAGTTTCTCACGCCGGTCTATGGTACGGTGTTTGGCCAGCGTGCCGCCGTTGTCCAGCGTCTCAAGCAAGGGGACCACCTGATTCTCGTTCCCGATCCGCCTGGCATCGATGAGCCGAACGTGTGGGTGCACGCGCGGGATCCCGCTACACGAGGTTTAGTCTTCGTCCAACTTTTTTGAAGGCTCGCACGGCGACATCGAGATCGTCGCGTGTGTGTGACGCCGAGATCTGGCAACGCACTCGCGCTTGTCCTTGGGGCACGACGGGGTAGCCGAATCCGGTCACGAACACGCCTTCATCGAGCAGGGCATCGCTCATCTGAATCGCCGCTGACGTTTCACCGACGATGATCGGGATGATTGGCGTCTCGCCAGGCAGCGGCTTGAATCCCGCCTCGAGAATCTGCTCGCGAAAGTATCGCGAGTTGTCTCGCAGCTTTTGGACGCGCTCGGGATGCGCCTCGATTAAACGCACTGCCGCGAGCGCACTCGCCGCGACTGTTGGTGGCAGAGCGTTCGAGAACAGCTGCGGACGTGAACGCTGCGTCAGATAGTCGGTCAGTGCCTCCGGACCGGCGACAAATCCGCCCGCCGCGCCGCCAAGAGCTTTTCCTAACGTCGACGTGATGACATCGACCTCACCGACGACGCCGAAGTGCTCTGCCGTTCCACGTCCGTACTTTCCCAGCACGCCGGTCGCATGTGAGTCGTCCACGAGCACGATAGCGTCATGCGCGCGCGCGATCTCGAGGATGTCCGGCAACTTCGCGATCGCGCCTTCCATCGAGAATATGCCGTCGGTCCAAATAAGACGGCGCCTTGCGTCCGCGGCACCGCGAAGCTTGTCTCGCAGATCCTGCATGTCACCGTGTTTATAGACGGCCGTCGTGCACTTGCTGATCGCCTTCGCCAGCCGCATCGAGTCGATGATCGACGCGTGATTCAACGCGTCTGAGACGACGAAGTCACCTTCCGCGACCACCGTACCTGTCAACCCTTCATTGGCGTTCCATGCCGAGACGAAGCTCAGCGACGACTCGGTGCCGACGAATCGGGCGAGCGCTTCCTCGAGCTCGCGATGAATCGTGAACGTTCCGCAGATGAACCGCACGCTTCCCGTGCCGGCGCCATATCGGCGCAGCCCCTCGATTCCCGCTTCCACTATGGCCGGCTCGTCACACAGTCCGAGATAATTGTTCGACGAAAGAATGAGGATCTCGCCGCGTCCTTCCATCTGGACCCGCGCCGACTGCGGTGAGTCGAGGTAATTCAAGCGCTTGTACACGCGGTCCCGCTTGAACTGCTCGATCTCCTGTTCGAGCGCCTCGCCGAATCCTGCGTTGAGTCCCATCACGTTGACCTCACCCGTTATGCGCGCGGCCTGCCGGCCACGGACCCGTCATGCGATGCCTTACGCGACTTCAAAAATGACTTTGCCCGCTTCTCCGCTCTTGATCGCGCGAATAGCTTCGTCCGCTGCATCGAGCGCAAAGCGATGCGTGATGACTGGAGTCGGATCAAAGTTGCACGATCGCAGGAAGCGGGTCATCTGATGCCATGTTTGATACATCCGCCGGCCGACGACGCCATATACCGTGATTCCTTTGAAGATCACTTCTGTCGCGAAGTCGACCTCCATCGGCTTGGAGGGAATGCCGAGCATCTGTACGTGTCCGCCGACACGCACGAGCGCGAATGCTTGATGAATCGCCGATGGCACACCCGACATCTCGAGCACGACGTCGACGCCGAGCCCGTCGGTGTGCCGCTTCACCACGTTCGCTGCTTCGTTTGGATGGACGACGTCGTGCGCGGCCATTCGTGAGGCAAGCGCGAGGCGCGTTTCGTTGATGTCGGAGGCAATGATTCGTGAGGCGCCCGCCGCTTTGCAAATGCCAATCGCGAACAATCCGATCGGTCCGCATCCCGTCACCAGCACTGTCGCCCCGGGAATGTCGGCGCTCAATGCCGTGTGAAATGCGTTGCCCATCGGATCGTGAATGCCACCGATGTCGAACGAGATGTTGTCGTCGAGATGCCAGACGTTCGTCGCCGGCATCGCGATGTACTCGGCGAAGCAGCCATCACGGTCGACGCCGATGATCTTGGTGTAGGGACACACATGTGCGTTGCCTGTGCGGCAGAGAAGACATCGGCCGTCGACGATGTGGCCCTCGGCCGTGACGCGATCGCCTTCGCGCACATCGGTGACAAGTGCGCCGACCTGCACGACGTCACCAGCGAACTCATGACCAACGATGAATGGCGGCGAGCATCTGCCGCGTGCCCAAGCGTCCCATTCGTAGATGTGAACGTCGGTGCCGCAAACCCCAGCGCGACGAACGCGAATCAGGACCTCGTTCTCACGGATCTTCGGCTCAGCGACGTCTCTGAGTGCGAATCCGGACCCGGCGGATTCCTTTACGAGCGCTTTCACGCGCGATCTGCTCCTTTCGTTGTCATACGCCGTCGGCGCGGCGACGCGAGTACGACGCAGCGCGCGCGAATCGAAACCTCGCATCTCTTCGCGGACGATGGAAGTCTCCGTCAGCGTGACGACATCGACGACGCGACGCGCGTCGAGCATTCATCGCCACGCGAACACGAGTGAATGGCGGCACGATCATTCGCGTACGACGCGCACACCTATTGCGTGTGATATGTGCGGTTCCTATATTCGCGTTCAGCGACTGTGCTCACCGAACGAGGGTACTGCGTGGACCTAGCTCGACGAAGTTGCTCGTTCTCGACATCGTCTTCCGCGGCGAAAACGCGAACCGCCGCAGGTTCCTCTGCCCCCCGTTGTCTGGCGCCGTCCGCGCCTCCTGCACAAACGATCGCCGCCTCTGCTGTCATCTCGTGGCGATGGTTGCTTCAAAAAAATCTTCATCTGCAGACATGTGCGCGCCGCGAGAACGGCGCGCGCATCGTTTTACTCACCGTGACTATCGGATGTCATGATCGTTATTCGCCGCCGATGCTTCCGATGAGGGGACATGCGTCGAGAATGCGGAGCATCGCGAGCGCGAGCTGTCTGATGTAGCTGTCTCCAGGCTTCACGCGTCTCCGCGGAGACGTGTGTTGCGGCGATCGAAGCGCTTCGGCGCCACGTCGCCGTCTCGTCGATCCACCGGGGGATCGGTCGAGAGCACTACACTCCATTATGGAGAGGTTACCATGGCTGCAAAGAAGCGCGGCGGTCGGAAGGGTGGCGCCAAGAAGCGTGGCGGCGCCAAGAAGCGTGGTGGCGCCAAGAAGCGTGGCGGAAGAAAGCGCCGCTAGGCAACGCGCTCGAAAGCGAAGAAGCCGGCGAATCGCCGGCTTCTTTCTTTTTCTCGATCGTTCAGCGCGAGTAGCGCGCCAATGATAGCTCGAGAATCCGCGCGATGAGCGCATCGTACGACAGACCGCCTTCGGCCGCGGCGCGCGCGAACTCGCTCTCCCGCTCGAGGTAGCAATTCGGATTGACTTCGATCACGAAGATCTGCTCATCGGGCGTCACGCGCAGATCGATACGCGCGTAATCGCGCAACCGCAACGCATGGAACGCCTCGACGGCGGCGTGTTGCATGCGCTCGATCAGCGTCGGCCCAACGTCGACCGGAAAAATCGATCGCGTTCCAGCGAATTGGTCGCCGCTCCCGACGCCATCATCTCCCCATTTCGCCTCCCAACTTGCAATGCGCGGAATGCCGGCTGGAAATCCGGAGAAATCCAACTCGATCACCGGAAGCGCGCGCGCATTCGCGTTGCCAAGAACGCCAACGTAGAACTCGCGCCCCTCCACGAATTGCTCGACGAGCACCGGTTGCTGGAACTCGGACTGCAATTCGTCGATGCGCGTGAACAGCTCTCGCAGGTCGTGCACGACCGAATTGCTGCTGATACCAAGCGACGCGTCCTCCTGCGGAGGCTTGACGATTACCGGAAACTCAATGTCGCCAGCCCAGTCCAGCGCGCCGCGAAATACCGTCGCGAATTCCGGCGTGCGAACGCCATGGAAGCTCAGCACCTTCTTCGTGAGTGACTTGTCACCGGCTAATAACAAACCGGCCGGACTGGAGCCGGTGTACCGCAAGCCGAGGAGATTCAAGAGCGCCGCCACATTCGATTCGAGCGCGCTCTTGCCCCCGAATGATTCCGCGAGATTGAAGACAAGATCCGGTGTCGTCGTGCTCAATGCTCTCACTACCGGCTCTACCTCGCCATCGACCGGCAATGACTCCACGATGTGATCGTGCGCCTCGATCGCGCCCCGCAGCTGTTCGATCACCGGATCTATCGGTGATTCCAACGCGTCGGCCGAATGGAGCAGGACAATCTTCACGCTTGAATCTCTTCACGTCGCGCCCGGGTGCGCGCCGCTCGACCGAGTGATTGCGTGTGCCGATAATTCATCACGACCGCAGTCCCGAATGCTGTCAGCTCGATGAGCGTCGCTGCCTCGAGACCGCTGACGCGAAGTCCGAGCGCGCGCGAGCGCGCGATGAGATGATCCAGCAATGAGCGTACGCCCGCCGGCGGCTCGCCTGTCCAGTAGGACAGCCGCACGAGTATTTCACGAGTATGACGCTCGATGAAATCGCCTGCGAGCATCCCGCTCGGCGCGTCCGCCGGCGTCGCAAAGATGCGCCGCAAGTCATTGTCGAACTGTCGCGCGTCGGTAATCGGAATCGCTTGCGATCCGCTGTCGTCCTCGTCGGGATGCTTCTGCGCGTACCAACCGAGAATGTGCCGCACGTGCGCGCGCGAAAACGGATCCGCGCGGTAGCGTTCACGGTACGGCTGCGAAAAAGCGCCAAAGGTGCGTCGCCAATCGGCGCGTTCGTACAGGTGGAACGCGTAATTCACGGCGTGACCGCACTCATGTCGCAGATATCGCATTGCCTCGACATCATCCTCGACCGATCCCGACATTTCCGCTTCGAGCCGTTCCAAGCGGCGATCGACCAGATAAAAAGGCACGCCGATCAGCGGCGTGCCGTCGGGACATCCCCATTGGTCGCTGAGGTACACCGGCGGCCGAAATGAAATCGACCGCACTTCGAGCTCTCGGTACAGCTCGTCGACTAAACGCTCAACTCGCGAGCCTCGAATCTGAAGCCCCAAGTCCGAGATTCGCCTTCCGAGGAGCGAGGCCCGCTCCTCTTCCCATTCCGTTGCGCGGTCCACGTCGCATCATCGGGCAATCCCCGTACCGGACCCGACGAAACAGAAGACGACCTGCCAAGGCTCCCACCTCTAAATGAAGGAGGCGCCGCCTCTCGGCGGCGCCTCCATGTGATCGAGGGGCTAGTTAGGCGGCGCGCGTGTCACGAGGAACTGATGCCAATTCGGGCGCGGCGCCCCAGACAAAAGCGCGAATGAGAGGTGCGGGTTCGGCCCTGCTTCCACGAGAGATGACGATCCCAACAGGCTCTGTCTCGCGAGGGTTTTCGGAGGGTGCCTTCATATAGTAGGTAGCAACTCGGGCGAACTGTTCGGTGGGAGGACGAGTCGAGCCGGGGCACGCGACGAGAACGGTTCGCCGCAATACGCCCGGCCGCTCAGTAATTCATCTGGGCCTAGAGCAGCCTCGATGCCAGTAAGGAAACCGTAGCGAACATGCTGCCGATAAATGATTTAGAAAAAACGAAAGCCAGCGACATTCGCCGGCTTGTATTGCTTCGACACGGTTGTTTTTAGATCACCTGTGTCAGTACGACTGTGCGGCGATCACGTCATTTCCTTTCTCGCGAGAAACATCTCACTGCTTGCATCGCGCTCGAGAGACACGCTCCACCCTCGATAGCGATTCTCGAGCTCGTGAAGGGTCGGTCCCGCACGGCGTGCGTCCGGGGTCTCGACAAGGTGAATTCCGCCATCGGCAGTTGCACCTTGGAGCAGCTTGATGACTCGCGCGCGTTGTGGAGCACTCAAGCCACGCAAAGCGGCGGAGGTGACGATCACCGCGTCGAGCTCGGCATCGGGTGCCCAAGCCAGCCAGTCGGCTCTGAGCACGTGTACCCTCTCCCCCAAACCGGCGGCAGCAGCAGCGTTGAGCACGCGCTCAATGACATCCTCTTCGTCCGCAACCGCTGTCACTTCGCAGCCGTTGGCGGCGAGGTAGAGGGCTGGCGCCTGTGCTGCGGATCCGGCGACCAACACCCGTGCTTCGCCTATCGGCCGGACGGAGCGTACGACCACGTCATCGGCCTGCAATCCCCAGTGCTCCGGGCGCCGCATCTCTCGAATCACCTTGAGTCGACGCCGCCGCCACGTCTGATACGTGGGCAAGCGGAGTCGGCGGAAAATCAAGCGATCGACCTCTTCTGCGAGAAGGAGCTCCGTGAGTACCAGCTGCGCCTGTTCGGCGAGGACAGACACGGCCTCGTCGCCGATGCCAAGCAGCGCGCTACGCGGAATTGACTCCTTGTAGTTCTCGATTTCCTCTTCGACGAACAGCCCGTATTCGTGTTTGAGGGACCGTGCCGGTCGATTCGCCATGCGCTCGGGGTGGGGGACTCCGGCAGCAGAAAGTAGGTCCACCGGAGAGTTACGCAAGTGCGCCCCACGCGGGCTCCACATGGACCGTGATCTCGGCCGCCCCATACTTGGAAGCCAGCGCTTCCTCAACGCGATCGGCGAGGGCATGCGCCCTATCCACTGGCGTGGCGCCCGGCACCGCGATTGTCAACTCGGCGAAGAGAACACCCGATGCGGAGTATCGCGAACGAATTCCGCGTACCTCGACGATGCCTGGGATGTCCGCGATGATGCGTCGTAGCTCGTCGGCCTGAACGGCGCGCTGATCCACCAGAATCGGAATCGAGCGGCGCAAGATTGCCCAACCGCTGAATGCGATAATCAGCGCG
>QHUV01000161.1 GCA_003222065.1 Gemmatimonadota bacterium
GTTGAGCCGAGTGAAACTGCTCGACGAGCTATTCCAAGCGTTGGTGGAGTCGCGGATCGAGGAGCCGACGTTCGTCATCGACTATCCGGTGGAGCTGTCACCACTCGCGAAGCCGAAGCGCGGGAATCCGCGGCTCACCGAGCGCTTCGAGCTCATGGCGAGGGGCCGAGAGCTCGCGAACGCGTTCAGCGAATTGAACGACCCGCTCGATCAGCGGCGGCGACTCGAGGCACAGGCGCGATTGCGTGCTTCGGGAGACGAAGAGGCGGTGGGTGTGGACGAGGATTATCTCCGCGCGCTCGAGTACGGGATGCCGCCGACGGGCGGCGTTGGAATCGGCGTGGATCGACTGTTCATGTATCTCGCAGACGTCGCGAACATCCGCGATGTCATTCTCTTTCCAACATTGCGACCAGAATGACGAAGCTCGAGTTCGCGATCGCGTGGCGTTACCTGCGAAGCCGGCGTGGCTCTCGGCTTCTTTCGCTGATCAGCGTCATCGCGATCGGCGGGGTGATCGTCGGCGTGAGCGCGCTGATCGTGATCATCGGCGTGATGAATGGTCTGCAAAGCGATCTTCGTGACAAGATACTAATCGGCAGTCCGGACATTCGCGTGCTGACGTATGGCGAGGACATGGCGATGAGCGGCTGGCAGAAGGAGCGCGATCGTGTCCGCCGGATGAAGCCGGCGGTCGTGGCGGTGAGCCCCTTCGTGCACAGCCAGGCGATCATCAGCTCGGGGCACCAGTATAAGGAAGGTGTCTTTTTCATGGGCATCGAGCCGGACGAGCCCGGACTGAATCCGGTGACGCGGATTCGCACGACGGCGCGCGCTGGCAACTTCACGTTCGGCACGACTGACGGTAAACGTCGCGGTGTCGTCCTCGGTATTCGGCTGGCCGAGCGACTGAACGTCACACCGGGTATCGACACCGTGACGATGTTGTCGGCGGGAAACGGCAAGATGGATCCGGTGACTGGGGCGCCCCTCCCGCACATGGAACGATTCGAGGTCACGGGAATCTTCGAAACGGGGATGTACGAGTACGACGACCACTACGTGTTCATGTCGCTCGCGTCGGCGCAGCAGCTTGCTGAGCTGGGCGACGCGGTGACAGGTCTCGAGGTGCTCACGCGGACGAGAGCGGATGCGCCGACCACGGCTCGGGCCATCGAGGACACCCTCGGCTTTCCTTATCGCACCGAAGACTGGCAGGCGCAGAACTCATCGCTCTTTCATGCGCTCAAGCTCGAGAAGTTCGGCATGACGTTCATTCTTTTGCTGATCGTGCTCGTCGCCGCGTTCAACATCGTGAGCACGCTGACGATGGTGGTTACGGACAAGACGCGCGAAATCGGGATCCTGCGAGCCATGGGCATGCCGGCGCGCTCGATCCGACGAATCTTCTTCGCGCAAGGCGTAGTGATCGGTATCGTCGGCACGCTCGCTGGGTTGATGTTGGGCCTCTTCGCATCGGTTGTGATCGATCGATACAAGCTGATTGCACTAGACCCGTCCGTATATTTCATCGATCACCTGCCTGTTGCGACACAAGCCTTGGATGTGGCGATGATCGTGCTCGCGAGCTTGCTGATCGCGGCACTTGCGACGCTGTATCCGTCGCGCCAGGCGGCGAGGTTGTTCCCGGTAGAGGCCATTCGACACGAATGACGATGCTGGAAGCAGTAGACCTGGCGAAGACATACACGGGAGGCGACGGCGGGCTGATTCCAGTGCTCGACGGCGTGAACCTGCGTGTAGCTCGTGGCGAAATGGTGGCCATCGTCGGGGCGAGTGGAACCGGGAAGAGTACGCTTCTTCACTTGTTGGGAGCGCTCGACCGTCCGACGCGCGGCACCGTGTCGATCGCGGGCGAGCGAATCGAGGATCGGCCAGACGACGAGTTGTCGGTCCTGCGCAATCGCCGTGTTGGTTTCGTGTTTCAGTTTCATCACCTGCTTCGGGAATTCAGCGCTCTGGAAAACGTCATGATGCCGCTCCGGATCGCGGGGTGGGAGCTGCAACGGGCACGCGGCCGAGCGGACGAGCTCTTGAGCCGAGTCGGGCTCGCGGGACGCATGACGCACCGGCCGTCGGAACTGTCGGGGGGAGAACAGCAACGAACGGCGGTCGCGAGGGCGCTCGCGATCGATCCGGCGGTGCTTCTGGCCGACGAACCGTCTGGCAACCTCGATCACGCGAATAGCTCGCGATTGCACGACCTTTTCGTCGAGCTGTCACGTGACCTGGAGATCGCGATGGTCGTTGTTACCCACAACCGGTCGTTGGCACTGCGCGCCGATCGCGCGTTGCTGCTCGAGGATGGGCGCCTAACGGACACGGGAGTGCGAGAGGTGCTTGCCTGATGTTGTGCGACAGCTGCGGAGAGCGGGATGCCGTCGTGCAGCTCACGCGGATCGAGGGCGGCGAGGTCAAACTGCTCCACCTTTGCGAACGCTGCGCCGCGGAGAATGGTGTCGAGACAAGCGTTCCGACGCCGAAGCATCCGTTAGGCGACTTCCTCCAGGCCGTTCAGCAGCAGGCGGCGCTGACAAGCGTCGACGGGAGTCGTTGCGTGTTCTGTCACACGACGATGTCGGATTTTCGCGCGACCGGCCGCTGGGGATGCGCTCGGTGCTATACCACGTTCGAGCACGGCATGCGCGAGTTGCTGCGGCGCGTGCATGGGAGCGCGAAGCACATCGGTAAGGCGTACCGCCCGCCGCAGAGCGAGACGATCGAGCGGGAAGCGGCGCTTGGTGAGCTGCGTGAGCGGCTCCGCCGTGCCATCGAGAGCGAGCAATTCGAGCTCGCCGCCGATTTGCGCGACCGGATCAAGGTGCTGGAATGAGTATCGATCTATCGTTGCTTCCGGACGGAGGCGTCGGCTGGCTCGACGCCTCGGGCAAGCACGCGGACATCGTGTTGTCGACGCGGATCCGCCTTGCGCGGAACGTCGAGGGCTACGCTTTTACGGCCAGGGCCCGCGACGGAGAGCGACTGCGCGTGCTGTCGCAGGTGCGTGAGGCCCTCTCGTCGGTGCAGGAGCTTCGCGAGGCCGTCCTTTACCGGCTCGACGAGTTGTCGCCGACAGATCGAGCGTTGCTGCATGAGCGCCACCTCGTAAGTAAGGAGTTGGCGGGTCTTGACGCGCAGCATCCACTCCGAAGTGGAGCGGCCGTGTTTCTCTCGGACGGGTTGGGCGTCATGGTGAATGAGGAGGACCATCTTCGCCTGCAAGCGCTCCGATCTGGCTTCGCCCTCGAAGAAGCATTCGCGGCGATCGACCGTCTGGACAGAGATCTCGGCGCCCGAGTGCCCTTCTCGTTTCACGCGGAGTTCGGGTTTCTCACGGCGTGTCCGACGAACGTCGGTACGGGAATGCGCGCGTCAGTCCTGATTCATCTGCCCGGACTGGTGCACACGAAAGAGATGGGTCGCGTGCTCGCAGGGCTGCAGCAGATGGGCCTTACGTATCGCGGATTGTACGGTGAAGGGAGTGAAGTCGTCGGGAATTATTTCCAGATATCGAACCAGACGACGCTCGGACGTTCGGAAGAAGAGCTGCTCGATCAGTTGCTGCGAGTCGTGGGGCACGTGATCGAGCGCGAGGAAGAAGCGCGACGAGTCTTGCTTCGTGATGCGGGGTATATTATCGAAGACAAACTCTGGCGCGCGTACGGAACTCTGCGCTATGCCCGCAGCCTCACGTTCGACGAGGCGATGAACTACCTGAGTGGCGTACGGTTGGCCGTAGGGCTGAAACTGGTCACCGGCCTGAGTGTATATACCCTCAACAAGCTCCTGATTTTCTCGCAAGCCGCGCACCTCGCCTACGCCGAAGGACGCCCGCTCACTGAGAGCGAGACGAACTTGGCTCGTGCACGGTATGTGCGTAAAGCGTTGGAAGAGGAAGCGGGGACGGTCGGCTAGACGAACGGTCACCCCCGGAATTGAGGGACACATGAACGGCTACAACTTCACCGAGCGGGTGAGGAAGGTCCTCGCTATGGCGAGAGAGGAGGCCGCGCGCCTCCACCACGAGTACGTGGGGACCGAGCATATCCTGCTTGGCCTCATCCGTGAGGGTGAGGGCGTCGCGGCCACCGTGCTGCAGAATCTCAGCGTCGAGCTGGATGAGATTCAGCAGAAAATCGAAGAAACGGTCAAAAAGGGGAAAGCCGCCCAGACCACTGGGCCGGACCTTCCTTATACCTCGCGCGCAAAGAAGGTGCTCGAGCTCGCCATGAGCGAGGCGCGCGAGCTGAATCACAGTTATGTCGGCACCGAGCATTTGCTGCTCGGACTCTTGCGCGAAGAAAAGGGAATTGCCGCGCAAGTGCTGACTGATGCGGGTGTCAATCTCGAAGCGGCGCGTGCGGAAACGTTGCGCATCCTCGGCACTGATGCGCCGCAAGGTGGTGCGACGGCGCAACAGGGGAGCGGCGCTCCCCAGACGGCACAGCCCAAGGGCGAGAAGAAATCCAAGACGCCAGCGCTCGATCACTTCTGCCGCGATCTCACGCAGCTCGCCGCCGAAGGGCAGCTCGACCCAACCATCGGGCGCGCCAAGGAAATTCAGCGCGTGATGGAGGTGCTGACGCGGCGCAAGAAGAACAACCCTGTCTTGATTGGCGAGCCTGGAGTCGGGAAGACGGCGATCGTCGAGGGACTCGCGCAACTCATCGCCAATGGCGAGTGCCCGGAGTCACTGCGTGACCACAGGGTTCTCTCGTTAGACATGGCGGCCGTGATCGCGGGTACGAAGTACCGCGGGCAATTCGAGGAGCGTCTCAAAGCCGTCATGAATGAGATCGCGCAGAACAAGAACATCATTCTCTTCATCGACGAGCTGCACACGTTGGTCGGCGCTGGCGCAGCGGAAGGCGCGATCGACGCGAGCAACATGCTCAAGCCCGCGCTCGCACGCGGCGAGCTGCAGTGCGTCGGCGCGTCGACGCTCAACGAGTATCGGAAGTACATCGAGAAGGATGGCGCGTTGGAGCGCCGCTTCCAGACGGTCATCGTCGATCCACCTACGGTGGAGGAGACGGTAGAGATCCTGAAGGGTCTTCGAAAGAAGTACGAGGACCATCACAAGGTCACGATTCCAGACACGACGCTCGTCAACGCGTCGAAGCTTTCGGAGCGCTACATCACCGATCGATTCTTGCCCGACAAGGCGATCGACGTGATCGATGAGGCGGGTGCGCGTGCACGGCTTGCCGCGCAGGCGCCGCCGCCTGAGGTGGCGGAGCTCAAGGCGCAACTCGAGAAGGTGAATGGCGACAAGGAGCGCGAGCTCCAAAGCGATATTCGCCGCAAGCAGGAGGAGTGGGAGAAGCGGCGACAGTCATATCGGCCCGTGCTTGGCGAGGAGGAAATTGCATTTATCGTCAGCCGCTGGACCGGCATTCCCGTCACACGCCTTCAGGAAGCAGAGACATCTCGTCTTCTCCGCATGGAAGACGAAATGCACCATACGGTCATCGGTCAGGACGAGGCGATCCGAGCGATCTCGCGCTCGATTCGTCGGAGCCGGGCTGGTTTGAAGGATCCGCGTCGACCGATCGGTTCGTTCATATTCTCGGGTCCGACCGGTGTCGGCAAAACCGAGCTGGCGCGTGCGCTGGCGAAGTTCCTGTTCGCTGATGAGCAAGCACTCATTCGCGTCGACATGTCCGAGTATATGGAGAAGTTCTCCGTATCGCGACTGATTGGCGCACCGCCGGGATACGTGGGCTACGAGGATTCGGGAACGCTGACAAAGGCAGTGCGGCGGAAACCGTACTCGGTTATTCTGCTCGACGAGATCGAGAAGGCGCATCCCGACGTGTTCAACATCCTGCTCCAGGTGCTCGACGAGGGACACCTCACCGACAACTATGGACGGGTAATCGACTTCAAGAACACGGTCGTGATCATGACGTCGAACGTCGGCGCGCGTGATCTCACGAAGGGCAAAACGCTCGGCTTCTCCACCGGCGATTCGATGCACAGCTTCGACCGGATGGCGGAGAAAGTCCGCGAGGAGTTGAAGATCGTCTTTAACCCCGAGTTCCTGAACCGGCTCGACGACACCATCGTGTTCCACCGAAGTTCATCGAGGACCCGCTTTCGGAGAAGATCCTCATGGGTGACTTTGCCCGAGGCGACGAAATCGAAGTCGAGGTAGCGCCGGATGGTACGAAGCTCGGTTTCCGGGTCCTGACGAGCACGACGAAAGCCTAGGCGGTCGGTAGTGCGTTAAGAAAGTCAGCCAGGTTCCCACGGACCTGGCTGACGTGTTTCTGTGTATATTTGGCCCATGAATCGACTCCGCAGCCTCATGCAGGCCGCTGCGCTGGTCGTCGTCGCCTCCGCCCCGGCCTGGTCACAGCAATCCGGCGGCAACGTCCCGGTTACGGGGCCGTGCGCAACGCCGGACAGCGTGGTGTTCCACGGCAATCAACGCATCTCCGAGACGATGCTTCGCGGCGACGCCGGCATCTCGCCAGGTGTTGCCCTGAGCTCGGGCGTACTCCAGCGCGCGATCAAGAACCTGTTTGCCACGGGGCAGTTCGACGATGTCGCGACATCTTGCAACATCGCGACGAATGGAAAGGCGATTCTCACATTTGACATGAAAGAGCGTCCCGTCCTTAGCGATGTGGACGTCACTGGGCCTGACAGGCTGTCGATCAACACGGTCCGTGACCGTGTTGATCTTCTTGTTGGAAGGCCAGTCGACCCCAATCAGGTTGCGAGGTCCGTAGCTCGAATCGATTCGCTGTACGAAGCCGAGGGCTACCCGCTGGTGACCGTTAAGGTCGACACCACCGTCGTGAACGGCCAACTCAGGCTGACGTTCCGCGTGAACGAGGGGAGCCGTCTCGCGGTATCGGGGATCGACGTACAAGGGAACCGAGCCCTGAGCGACAAGAAGGTCGTCGACGCGATGCAGACCAAGCCGGAAGGATTCTGGTGGTGGCGCAAGGGCGAATACGACGCCGACAAGCTGGCGGGCGACGTTACGGAGCGAATTCCGCAGGCCTATGGCCAGAACGGCTTCATCGACATGCAAGTGCAGAAGGACACGGTGGTTGTCGACCGCGGCCGCGGTAAGGCGCAAGTGAACATCGGTGTCAGTGAAGGGCCGCAGTATCGCGTCGGTGAATTCGAGGTCGTGGGCGCGAAAGTGTTCTCGAGCGACCAGATCGCGCGCTTCTATCCGTTCGGAGAGCACAGCAAGTCGCTCACGGAGACGGTGAAGGGCGTATTCCGCCGCAAGGACAGCGGAAATGAGGTCTTCGACAAGAGCAGATGGGACGACGCGACGCAGAAGGTTCAGGAAGCGTACGCGAATGAGGGGTACATCTACGCACAGGTGCGACCGGTCATCGACCGGGTAAGAGTTGGCAAGGACTCCGTTCCCATGGTGAACCTTCGCTGGGAGATCGACGAGCGGTCGCCGGCGATCGTGAACCGCGTTGAGATCATGGGGAACGACATCACGGCGGAGAACTGCATTCGGGATCAGATCCTCGTCGTGCCCGGCGATGTCTTCAACCGCGATCTGCTCATCCGCAGCTACCAGAGCATCGCGAACCTCGGGTTCTTCGAGACGCCATTGCCGGCACCGGAAACGAGACCTAACGAGAAGGGCGACGTTGACATCGTGTTTCACCTGAAGGAGAAGCGCACGGGGAACGTGAACTTCGGCGCTTCGGTGGGACAGGGAGTCGGGGTCGGCGGCTTCATTGGCTTCGAGCAGCCGAACCTGTTCGGGATGTGCAAGAAGGGTTCGTTGCAGTGGCAGTTCGGCCAATACATCAACGACTTCAACCTGGCGTACACTGATCCGCGCATCAAGGAATCGCGGATCTCGGGGACGATCAATCTCTACGACAGCCAGTCCCGTTACATCATCGCCAATCTCGGCCGCAGCAAACGCATTGGCGGTCAGCTGCAGTTTGGTCTCCCCGTGCGTGGCTCGCGATACACAGTTTTGTATATGAACTACGGCGGCGAGCGGGTGAGCTACGGTGGTACGGGACTCGTCTCGACGATCACCTGCAACAACTGCTTCCGATCGAGCGTGGGCGCAACCCTAACGAGAGACACGCGCATCGATCTGCCGTTTCCCTCCGCCGGGACGACGCAATCGATCACGGCCCAGTTCAACGGCGGGCCGCTCGGCGGTAGCGCGTCGTTCCAGCGATACACCGCGGAGATGCGGTCGTACGCCACGCTGGCCAGCTTTGGCGGCGGCGCACTCGGCTCGTCGCCAATAAAACTTGTTGCTGGTCTGTCGACGCGCATGGGCGGGGTGTTCGGTGATCCGGGTCCCTTCTTCGTGTCGCAGGCGTTCTCTCTCGGCGGCGTACAATACGGCGAGCCGTTGCGGGGATACGAAGAGTTCTCGATCACCCCGAACGGATACATACCGCAAACGAGCTCCTATACGGCGACACGTGCGTCGTTCGGCAATGCGTTCTACACGCAGAGCGCCGAGCTGGGCGTGCGCTTCAATCAGATGCTTTATCTCGACGCGTTCTACGACGCGGGCAACCTTTGGGCGCGGCCGCGGGATTTCAACCCGACGCGCTTGTTTCGTGGAGTTGGCGTAGGAGGATCGATCGTCACTCCCCTCGGACCATTGGGCGTCGATCTCGGATACGGCCTCGATCGCATCAATGCGCAGGGCCTCCGCGATCCCAAGTGGCAAGTGCACTTCAAATTCGGACAGATCTTCTAATCGGAGTTTTCAATGCGCTCGTTCTCACGCACGGCATGTGCGACACTGGCTGTGCTCACACTCATCTTCGGCTTCTCGCGCAGCACTCAAGGGCAGCAGTCGGCCCCAACGGCATTTAGAATTGCGTTCGTCAACACGAACGTTCTCCTGGACAATGCACCAGGGAAAACGCAGGCGGAATCCACATACGCGCGCGAGACGCGCGCGTACGGCGATCAACTCAAAAAGATGAGCGATTCGCTCAACGCGATGTTCACGTCGTACCAGAAGCAGGAGCCGACGCTCACCGCGACACAAAAGGAAACGCGGCAGAAAGGGCTGCGCGACCTACAACAGCAGCTTCAGGAGAAGCAGCAGCAGCTCACGCAACAAGCGCAGCAGCGACAGAACGAGCTCATGGCACCGATCATGGAGCAAGTCAAAAAGGTGCTGGACGACATTCGCACCGAGGATGGTTACGCCATGATCATGACCGGTGATCCGCAGCTGATCTTGTCGTACGACAAGAATCTGGATATCACCGATCGAGTCGTCGCCAGGCTCAAAACGATTGCCGCGATGCCCACCAAAGTCGGGGCGCCTGTCTCCGCACCAGCCGGCGTGACAAGAAAGCCGCAGTGATCGGCGGCGGGCAGGCTCGTTTGGGCGAAGACGGCGGTGAGGGCGGCATCGTCCTCACCGCTGACGTTATTGCGATCGAGGTGGGTGGCCGACTCGTTGGCGATCCCGCGGCGCGGGTGCGTGGCATTGCCCCGCTCGACCGGGCCGGCGGCGAGGAGTTGAGCTTTCTCACATCCTCGAAGTACGCACCGCTGCTCGCCGACTCGCAGGCAGGGGTCGTGTTGGTGACGCCGGAGCTCGTCGAATCGCCCGGCGGCGCGCGGGCGCGCATCGTCGTCGCCAAACCTCACGAGGCGTTGCTGTCACTGATTCCGCGTTTCTATCACGTGCAACGGACCCACTCCGGAGTCCATCCGACCGCGTCGATTGGACGGGCCGTGCGTCTCGGGACGGAGCTAAGCGTCGGGCCGTATGCTGTGATCGGAGACGGGGCAGAGATTGGTGAACGAGCG
>QHUV01000162.1 GCA_003222065.1 Gemmatimonadota bacterium
CAATCTGCGCGTTAGGCCGCTTCGCACCCGGAGCACGCCACACCAGCCTCGGATCTTGACAGGACTAGCTTTCCGTTCGCACATCCATCACCTGATGACCAGTCACAGAACTCCGCGGTCCGGCCCAATCGTCACAGAGAATCTCGCGTCGCTGCCCGACATCGGACCGGCGAGCATCGCGTGGCTGCGCGCGATCGGCATCGAGACCGTTTCCGGGCTCCGCCGTCTCGGGCCCGTTCGCGTCGTCGCCTACGATCCGGTGTGGCCGGAGCTGTTCGTCGCCGAAACGGCGCGGATCCGCCAGCTACTGGATCCGTCGCTTCCCATCGCGCTCGAGCACATGGGCAGTACCGCGATTCCCGGCTGCGCCGCGAAGCCGGTGCTGGACGTGCTCGGCGGCTACCCGGCGGGCGGTGACGTTAGGCACTACGTTACTGCGCTCGGCGCCGCCGGTTACGAGCATCGTGGAGAGCAGGGCATACCCGGGCGCGAGTTCTTCCGCCGCGGCAATCCGCGCTCGTATCACCTGCATCTCGCCGCGGAGCAGGGTCAGTTCTGGCGCGACCATCTCGCATTTCGCGACGCGTTGCGCGGAAGCGACCAGCTCCGCGACGCCTATGTGGCGCTCAAGCTCGAGCTGGCGCGTCGATTTCCGAATGATCGGGAAGCCTACATCGATGGGAAGACGGCGTTCGTTCGGGACGTCATCGCACGGTGACGCTCGCGATAGAAAGCACCGGATGCGACTCAGACAACGGCTACTCCTTCGCGAGCTTCTCCCGCTTGGACGCCGACCTGACTTCCTTTTGCTCGTTCTTTTTCTCCCGGTGCCGATCTTCCGCGGCGCGGTCGCTCTGGGCGGCGGCGACTTGCTTGTCGTACTCGGTCTTGGGCTGCGGCGCGACCTCCGCCGTCCCCTTCGCCAGCTCGGCGTTCAGCTCACCACCGGCGAGGACGACAAGCATCGAGTAGTACATCCACGTCAATAGCAGCAGGACGGCACCGATCGTCCCGTACGCCTTGTTAAAGGTCGTGAAATGAATGACGTACAATCGGAAGAGGGTCGTCGCGATCACCCACAGCGCCGCGGCGACGATCGCGCCAACGACGATCTGCCGCTTGTGCTGCGGAAAGTCGGGCAGGATGTAGTACATCAGCCAGAATGCGGCGACGAGAAACGCGAAGGCGAGGGGATACTGCAGAATCATCCATCCCCACTTCGCGAGCCCGCTCAGGTGCGTCACGCGCGCCACGACGTCAACAATGTTCGGGCCCGCCATCATCACGGCTGCGGCGATGGCCAAGAGTCCACCGGCGACGACGACCATGCCGAGCTGAATCAGCCGTTGCTTCCACCACGGCCGGCGATCGTTCTTGACATGGTACGCAATGTTGAGCGCGCCCATGAGCGAGCCGAAGATGTTCGACGCCGAGTACGCCGTGAGCACGGCACCGATGGAGACGAGTCCCGGCGCGTTCGGCGCGAAGACGACGTCCCTCGCGACGCCGGCGAGCAACGTGTACGCCGCAGGCGGCACCGTGCCCGCCAACTGATTCAGGATCCAACCGAAGAGCTGTTGCTTGTTGCCGACAAGCCCGAGCAGTGGCGTGGCGAAAAGTAGCAGCGGAAAGAGAGAAAAGAAAAAGTTGTACGCGACCGCCGCGGCAATGGTCAGGATGTTATCGGCCCAGATCGCCTTGCCGGCTTCCTTGAGCAGACGTCCGACGTGAAAGCCCTTGATGACCATGGCTGCTCAGGCGGCAAGCCATAGGCCACTGTCATTCCGAGCGAAGCGAGGGATGCTCGCTTTGCTCGCAGCCAATCTATATGGAGTCGCGCGCGCTGTGCGCGCGCTCCCGCTCCTCGCGGGCGAGAGGAGTAGGAGCAAGCGCGCAGCGCTTGCGACTCCTATAGGATGATCTGCTGCTCGCGGAGCGAGCAGCAGATCCTTCGGTCGCTACGCTCCCTCAGGATGACTGAGGGACCTCGCCCGAGCGACGCTGCTCGGCTGGTTTGGCGCCGCCTTGCGTATCGGCGCGACCAAGGTTGAATGCCGTATCGACGAGGGCGATGTGCGAGAAGGCCTGCGGGAAGTTCCCGACCTGACGGTTCACCCGCGGGTCATATTCTTCAGCGAGAAGTCCGACGTCGTTGCGCAAGGCGAGGAGATGCTCGAACATCTCGCGCGCGTCGTCGTGTCTGCCGAGCAGTTCGTAGTTGTCGGCGAGCCAAAAGCTGCAGGCGAGGAACGCGCCCTCGCCGCCGGGCAGGCCGTCGTCCGTCGCGGTGCTGTCGTAACGGAGCACGAGTCCGTCGACGAGCAGTCGCTTCTCGATCTGCTCGACCGTGCCGCGCACGCGTTCATCGTCGGGCGGAAGGAATCCGACGAGCGGGATCATGAGCGTGCTCGCATCGAGCAACTTGGAGCCGTACGCCTGCACGAACGCGCCGAGCTCACGGTCGAAGCCGCGCTCGCACACTTCGCTATGGATCTGTTCGCGAAGCGCGCGCCAGCCGTCGACGATGCCGTCAGCGCCAAACTCCTCGGCGCTCTTGATGGCACGGTCGACCGCGACCCAGGCCATGATTTTAGAGTATGTGAAATGCTGTGGTCCGCCACGTACCTCCCACATTCCCTGATCCGGTTGCTGCCAGACGGTGGCGAGGTGCTTCATGAGCGCCTTCTGAAGGCCCCACGAGTCGAGGCTGCGCGACAGCCCGGCGCGCCTGCCTTGGTGGAGTGCGTCCATGACCTCACCGAACACATCGAGCTGCAGTTGACCGTACGCGGCGTTGCCGACACGCACTGGTTTCGAGCTTTCATAGCCCGGCAGCCAGTCGATCTCCCACTCGCGCAGCACATGCTCGCCGGCGAGCCCGTACATGATCTGGATCTGCTCGGGACTCCCGGCGGCCGCTCGCAGCAGCCAGTCGCGCCAGGCCGCGGCCTCATCGAAGTAGCCGGCGTCCATCAGCGCCAGCAGCGTCAGCGTCGCGTCGCGCAGCCAGCAAAACCGGTAGTCCCAGTTGCGCGGGCCGGCGAGCTGCTCGGGGAGCGACGTCGTCGGCGCGGCAACGATGCCGCCCGTGGGCCGATACGTCAGCGCCTTGAGCGTAATGAGCGAACGCTCGACCGGCTCGCGCCATTCGCCCTGATACTTGCCACGCGCGGTCCACTCGCGCCAGAAGCGCTCCGTATCGTTCAAGGCTTTGCGCGGGTTCACGGGCGGGTGCGGGGCGAGATGCGACGGCGAGTACGTCATCACGAACGGGACGAAGTCACCCTCACCGACGACGAACTCGCCGACTGTCGTTAGGCCCTCGCCGCGTAACGGCACGTCGGTGTGCAACACGACCATGTCCGGTCCGGCCACGGCGCGCAGCGCACCGTCGTCGAGGCGTGTGACCCACGGAACAATGGCACCATAGTAAAAGCGGAGGATGAGCTCCGTGCGCATCTCGACACGCCCGCGGCGGCCGACGACGATGCGCGCCAGGTCGGAGGCATGGCCGCGGAGCGGCATGAAGTCGATGATGGTGACCGCGCCCTCCGCGGTCTCGTAATCCGTCTCGAGGATGAGCGTGTGCTCACGATACCGGCGAGTGACCCGCGCGTTGTCGGCGCACGGCGCAATTTGCCAGCGGCCGTGCTCGCGTCCGCCGAGCAGCGCGGCGAAGCACGCGCCCGAGTCGAAGCGGGGCCAGCACAGCCAGTCGATCGAGCCGTCGCGCGAGACGAGGGCCGCCGTCTCGCAGTCGCCGATGATCGCGTAGTCCTCGATGGGCGCTGCCATGCGAATCGTTAGGCGGCAGCGGTGAAGTCGAGCACGGTCTTCACGTCGCCGGGCTGCGGTTCCAGCGCCTCGCGCCAGCGAGAGAGCGGCACGCGGCGCGTCACCAGACGCCGCAACCACGCCTGGTCGGCGCGCAGCAGCGCCGCGACGCCCGCCTCGTAGTGGCGCCGGTTCGCATTCACTGAACCAAAAACCACGTCATTCTGAAGGACGATCGTCCGATTCAAGGCGCCGGCGTCGACGAGTGTTTGCGTGCCCGCCGCCGAGACGCCGGCGAGACAGACGATCCCGTTAGGCGCGTTGCGTCCCATCACCTCGATGACGACCTGCGGCGCCCCCGTGCACTCGACGACGACGTCGGCCTCGAACCCGAGCTCCCCGATCGACCCACTGTGATAGGTGCCGCCGAGCGCGCGAACGAGCGCCGGCTTGAGACCGGAGGTCGCGCGATCGAGGACGTGCAACTCGAGCCCGCGCTGCGCGGCAAGGAGCGCGGCGAGCAGTCCGATCGGCCCCGCACCGGTGACGAGCACGCACCGCGGCTCCCAAACGGCCCGACGTCCAATGCGCTCGGTGTGCTCCCACGCCTTGGCGACGATGCTCGCCGGCTCGACGAGCACACCGAGATCGCCCAAGGCGGGATCGACCTTCACCGCGAACGCCGGATCGATCTGCCAACGCTCGGCGCCGAAGCCGTTGCGCTCTTTGATGCCATGCTCCGTATAGCGTCCATTGCGACACATATCCCACTCGCCCGCCGCGCAGTTCACGCACGGCACGGGATCGGGCTGACGCACGATGCCGACGACGAGATCGCCCTCCGTCAAACCAGAATTGGGCGGCGCCTTCTCGACGCGGCCCAGGGACTCATGACCGAGCACGAGACGCTTCTCTCCCGGCGGCGCCGTGCCATACTCGCCGGACACGATCTCCCGATCGGTGCCGCAGATCCCCAGCGCCAGCGCACGCACGAGAACGCGACCGTCCCTGGGAGGAGGGTCGGGGATATCATCGAGTTGCAACGAATCAGCTGTGCCGGGTAGCACCGTGAGCGCGCGCATAGCGTGCTCTTACGCAGAAATCGTGCGTGCTGATTGTCAATTGTCGTCCTGAGCGTAGCGAAGAACACTACGCTCCCTCAGGATGACAAACCCTTCTTTCTCCCCGTGAACGACACGAGCGCCTTGATGATCAGCGTGTTGTCGTCGCCATGCATGAGGGGGCGCATCAGGCGCCACGGATCCTCGGCGGCGGGAATCGGCGAAGATGCCGCCGCTGGTGTTTGCCGCAGCTCGCGGGCACGCGCCGCTTCGAGCCCGCCAGCCGTGATGAACTCGAGGACGCGACGCAATTCGTCCGCATCGAACCACGTTCCGTGACTCGTGCATACGTCGACGATGACGCCAGAGCTGTGCGCGAAGTTGATCCGGTTCATCAAGCTCTTACACACCGGACAGGGTGCGTAGCGCACGGCATCCAGTCTCGCCCGCGCCGTCGGCGACGTCGCGATGCCCGTGGCGAGCATTGGGGCCGGCTTCATTCGCTCGGCGACGAGCCGCTGCAAGGTCTCCGGCTCGACCCAAAGCCCATTGCACGTCTCACACAAGTACATGTCGGCGCCGCCGAAACGCACGGCGCGCATTGGCCCGCATTGGCGCGGGCAGGCGAGCGCCGGCGCATCTCGATCCGCTGGATGTCCGACGTCCCCGCCACATCGTTGGCAGTGCTTACTGCCCACGAAGACGAGAGCGAAGCACTTGGGACAGCCGATCGTCGCGAGGCGCGCATGACAGAATGCGCACTCGGTCGAGTTGGCGGGCACCGCCGCGCCACAGTCGGGGCAATTCAGTGAGCCAGCGTCCATACGGTGGACGACGGCTGAGGAGCGAGGAAGTCACGAACACTTACTGAGGGGCGCGGTAGTTGCCAGAGCCGTTAGGCGATCAGGTGTCTACCTGCTACTGCAAGCGCTTGGGCTCGGGGCCGCCTTCGTCGCGGCTCTCCGGCACCGTTACATCGTGCCGCACCGGCTCCATCGGCTGGTTGACACTCTCGCCGATGTCACTTACGCCGCGCTTGAACTCGCGAATGCCCTTGCCGATGGCGCCGCCTATCTCGGGAATGCGCTTGCCCCCGAAGATCACCAGGCAGATCAACAACAACATCAGCAGTTTTTCCGGACCCAACTCGAACATCATTCTCTCCGTTCTCGACTGAGCTGCATAGTTCGCGCGCCGCCGGCCGGCGGTGAAGCGCAGCTCGACGGTCTTTGTCATATCTTGACGGTCCGGATGAGGACCAGCGACGAACTTCCAAAATCGGGACCGGAATGTCCGCTCGAGCCAGGAGCCTCATGGCACTCGTCAGCCCTTTGTCGCGCGCGCGTCCGTTGCTGCGGACGGTTCGTCTTTTCTCGGCGACAGCGCTGCTCGCCCTGACGTCGCCGTCGCCGAACATCGGCGGCGTACACCGGGGCGTTGGCGGCCTTGATCCGGATGTCCACAATATCAAGTACGATGGGCGATTTACGTTCGCTCGGATCCGCTATGTGACGGGTCCAGGCGGCTACTACTATCGCGGCCTGCCGGCGTGGGCACATGGCTACAACATGGCCGAGTCGAACCTGATGAAGATCATGCGCGAGGTCACGGCGCTGCGGCCGCACGTCGACGAGGGCAATGCCATCGCGCTCGATGATCCCGAGCTCCTGAAGTATCCGATCGCGTACATGACCGAAGCCGGCTTTTGGACGATGACCGATCGCGAAGCGGCGGGCATGCGTGCGTATTTGCTCAAGGGCGGATTCATCATCTTCGACGATTTCCGTGACGACTTTCGCAGCGCCGGCTGGGCGAACTTCGAGACGAACATGCGCCGGTCGCTCCCCGACGTCCGCTTCGTCGACCTCGACCCGTCGCATCCGATCTTTCATTCGTTCTTCGACATCGACTCCTTCGATCAATTGCCGCAGTACTACGATCGCGGACGGCCGATCTTCCGCGGTGCCTTCCAGGACAATGATCCGAAGAAGCGGCTCATGGTGATGATCAACTTCAACACCGACGTGTCGAACTACTGGGAATTCTCGGCGACGGGTTGGGTACCGGTCGAAGAGTCGAATCAGGGATACAAATTGGGGGTCAACTATTTGATGTATGCATTAACGCACTGAGAGCAGGAGCTCGCCCTTCTACGCCGTATACTGAGATCAAACTCTCAAGGACTCACTGTGCCCTCGATCAATCGCCGCGACTTTCTGCTCTCGTCAGGCAGTTGCGCCGCCCACTTGGCGCTCGCGGCTTCCGTCATGCCCGCGATCGCTCGTGCACGCTGGACGCAGCCGTTAGGCACGCTTGTGAGTCGCGAACCTTTCGGCAACCTCGAGCGCATCGCCGACGGTGTGTGGGCGCTCATCTCGACCCCGCTCACCGGCGACCGCACGACGATCTCGAATGGTGGCCTCATTGTCGGCCGCAACGCGGTGCTGGCGGTCGAGGGATTCAATCAACCACAGGGCGCGCAATGGCTCGCTGCGAAGGCTCGTGCGCTTACGGGCCGGTGGCCGACGCACGTCGCGATCACGCACTATCACGCCGATCACGCGAATGGGGTCGCCGGGTACCTCGCCGGTGACGAGCGTCCCGAGCTGCACGCCACCAGGCGCACCCACGACCTCGTCGTCGAGCGCAACCAACCGGCGGACCCGTCGCGCGTCGCGGCGATCGACAAAGCAGCGTTCATCAGCGCCGATCAGCCGTCGACGCTCGACCTCGGCGGACGCGTCGTTCGCGTCGTGCCCAGACGCGGCCACACCGAGAGCGACGTCTCCATCGAGCTCGACGACCCGAGCATCGTCTTCTGCGGAGATCTGTTCTGGAATGCGATGTTCCCGAACTACGTCGACGCGATCCCGATACAGCTCGGGCAATCGGTGCGCGCGCTTCGGCGGACGCGCGACACCGTGTACGTGCCCGGCCACGGCGCCCTCGGCAAGCAATCCGAGTATGACCGGTACGTGAGCATGATCGACGAAGTCGAACGGGCCGCGCGCGCGGCAAACGCGAAAGGCTTGACGCCGGCCGAGGCTGCGGCCGGCTTCAGCCTGCCGGCGTCGTTAGGCGAGTGGACACTCTTCAGCAAGGCGTTCTACGAGCGGGCGTTCACCGCCTGGTACCGCGAACTTGGCGCAAAACAGGGGTGAGTACTCGGCTCCTTAATTCACGGCACGCTAGCTGACATCTCACCCACGAGAGCGAGCCCAGTTTCGAGAGGACAGCAACGAGCAGCGAGCTTTGAGACTGAAGGGTTAGGAATACGAGTTAGGGCTAGCCCTCTTAGTCATTCCCAACCTTTTCAACTCAAGGCTCCGATCTCACAGCTTCCTCCTCGAAACTGGGCTCGCTGTACCGGGTGCGATACCGAAGCGGCGCGCCGACGGAGCAGTGGCCTAACGACTCGACGCGCGTGGCAACGTCAGCGTGAACGTCGATCCGACTCCGAGTGTACTCGCGACGGATAGCTCACCCCCCATCCCGCGCGCCAGATCGCGGCTGATCGCCAACCCGAGCCCGACGCCGTCGCGCGTGCGGGTGTACTGCGAATCGACCTGCACGAACGGATCGAAGATCAGGGAGAGCTTGTCGGGCGGAATGCCGACGCCGGTGTCGCGCACATGGAGCCGCGCGAGCTCGCCGGCCACTTCTGTTTCGACTTTGATCTCGCCGCCGCGGTCGGTAAACTTCGCCGCGTTCGTCAGCAGGTTCAGCATGATCTGCTGCAGCTTCTCGCCGTCGGCGCGCAAGACGAGCGTCGCGTCGCACGCGGCGTAGCTGTACCGCAGCCCCCTCGCTTGCATCTGCGGGAAGACGAGCGCTTCGGCCGCGCGCACCATCGCATCGAGCGGCACGTCGGTCAACGCATACCGGACATTGCCGGTCTCGAGGCGGGCATAGTTTAGTACTTGATTAATTAGCCCGAGGAGATGACGCTGGCTGCGCTGGATACGCTCCAGCGCCTCGCGCTGTCCCGTCGACACGGGCCCTTGCACGCCGATCTCCATCAGCTCGGCGTAGCCGGCGATGGCGTTGAGTGGCGTGCGCAGCTCGTGGCTCATGATCGCGAGAAACTCGCTCTTGGCGCGATTCGCTTGTTCGGCCAAACGCCGGGCCTGTTCCGCTTCACTCCGCGCCGAGCGCTCGGCGCTGAGGAGTCGCTCCCGCTCACTGAGCGCCGTACGCAGCGTCGCCTCGAGCTGTTCACGACGCCGGACCTCCGATTCGAGCGCCTGCGCACGCTGCTGCAGCAGACTGATCTCGACCAGTCGCGAGCTCTCGTCGCGCTCGACGTACCGTTCCGTCGGTACGACGTGCGTGTGCTCGGCGCAGATCGCGGAGAAGATCGCCGCGTCTGCCGCGTCGTCGAACCGCTCGAGGCCGTAGCCGCACAACAACGAAAACTCGTGCGTATCCGAGAGCCTGTTCCAGAGCGACTCCAGCGCGAGCGCGCCGCCTCCGTTCCCCTCGCACCAGAGCAGATTGACCATCTCGCCATAGGCGCGGACCCTTCCGGCTCCGGGACGCCGTCGCGCCGCCTCGAACAAGGGTGCAATCGTAGCGGTGAAACGCGTGCCGTCCGGATTGCCGTTCAGCATGAAGGACTGCAACGTCGTGTGCGCGTCCAGTTCGGTCAGCATGCCTCTCGCACGGATCGACGCGAGATCGACACCTCGCGCCGTCAGCTCGCCGGCAATGCCGTCGCGATGCTCGGGCGTGGCAATAATGATCCCCGGCTCATTCGCTTTGAGACCGGCGTGGAGATAGTCGCTCACGGAGCGAACCAGAAACTCGGCGCTCTCGTAGAATTGCACCGCGTGGCGGTGGGGATTAGCGTCAACGATCGAAAGGCCACCGCCCCGACGCGGCTTCGCGCCTTCAGTGGTCTTTCGCGAGCTGGACAATCGCATTGTGCTTTACCCTCGATAACGGGCCGGGCAGAGCGTCCGTTATGGAAATCTTCTACCGGAACCGTCTAACGACTGGGCCCGGTTTGATGTGTCGGAGAACCTATGGACGACCTAACTGCAAATCCATGGCCGACGATGGAGTGCGCTTATGACCTGGGAACCCCGGGCGACTCGACACCGTTTCAGAGGGTGACACGAGCAAAAGGAAAACCCATGATTACAAGCTTTGTAAAAAGCGGCGCCG
>QHUV01000716.1 GCA_003222065.1 Gemmatimonadota bacterium
AGTTGACTTTTCGATCGCGGATGCGTAAGTTGAGTAATCTCAGATGCTGTGATCCCAGAGGCGCATGCGGTCTCGCATGCACGGTCGCCTAAGCCTTGGGGGGAGCAAATCGCGAAACCGGCTGAGCGAGGTCCACATCGTGGAGCTCCTGCTCGGCCGGTTTTATTTTTGTTTGCGCATCACTCGGCGGCGGCACGCCACAGTGCCCACTGCTGAGTGCAACCCATCAATCTCGAGTGCGTCGGCCGCGGTGAGCGGCCTTCGAGCGTCGCCAGAAAGAGCGTCGCTCGCCGCGATGCAGCGGTGATGGGTCGAGCATATACGTCACCATCCGCAACAATGTAGGCCATGTGCACTTGCAGCAGATGCTGGAGACCATCGGGACCCGGTCATCCAGGCTCGGCCAGTCAGGGCCCCCGATAGCTCAGAGGCAGTATGAACAACACGTCTTCGCCAACGATCCCCGCCTCCCGCCTGTTGCTCGAGTTCGAGCGCTTGCTCGACGTCAACTTCGGATTGCAGACCATAAAGGGGAACGCGCAGACAGCGTTGAACGAGTGGAGTCCCGTGGCGGATATCCACGAGACAGAGGAGGCGCTGACCTTCGCCATCGAACTGCCGGGGATCACACCGGAGCAGGTGCAGGTGACGGCCGAGGAGAACGTGCTCACCATTCGCGGGACGCGATCAGCTCGGCAGACCGGAACGGTTGACGCACGCTTCCATCTCATCGAGCGGCACGATGGAGCCTTCGTACGGCGTTTCCAGCTTCCACCGAACGTCGACGCGTCGATGATCACCGCCGAGTACGCGAACGGATTGCTCGAGCTCCGCGTACCGAAGGCGGCGCTCCCGCAGGCAACGGTGATTCAGGTGAAAACGGCTTCGCATCATGACGAGCCGGCACCACGCGTGGTGGCGCGCGGCGAGGTCCGAGCGGCGCTCAAGCCGGGTTCGATTGCGAACGGGTCGAACAAGGCTGCCCGTGCCGGAACATCTTCGTAGCGTCTCGTTAGGCGTGGCAGGTCGGATCGAAGACGGAGCCGGCCTGCTCACGCAGCGCAGCTCACGGCGTGCCTAACGATGTAGGTTCCTTATCGACGACCACCGCCGCCAGATCGGCCTCACATATGAGGCTACCCCGCACCAAGGCAACGCCATGCACCTTGCGCACGCGCCCGCGTGCTTGTGTAACGGTGATGTTGAGCTGCAGTTGATCGCCCGGACGTACCACACCATGCCAGCTCGCGTGATTCAGGGAAGCGAAGTACACGAGTTTTCGTTGCGGAGGCTCTTGCTCGACCATCAGGAGCACCGCGCCCGTTTGTGCCATGGCCTCGATGATGAGGAGGCCAGGCATGATCATCGCTCCGCCAGCATGCGTGCCGAAGAAGGGCTCATCGAGGGTCACGTTCTTCAGTCCGCTGATCCGAACACCGGCTTCCATCTCGACGATGCGGTCGACGAGAAGAAAGGGAAACCGATGCGGGAGTAGCTGGAGAAGCTCGTCCACTTCGATCGGTGCCTCGTGCGTGCCGGACATGAATGTGTGTCACCCCGCATACGATGGATCGGTTTGGTTGATGCACGTTCGTCGCCGCGGTCGCGACGATGCCGGGAGGCATCGGTGCAAATCCCGTCGGACAACCTCAGCCTACAATGGTCGTTGTGCTAAGTCCTCCAGATGAGCGCCGCGCGCCCGTCAATCTAAGTAGTTTCGCCACGGAGCTTCAGTGAAGCCTCACGACTCTTGAGATTGTCGAGTGGCAAGCCCTCAAGAGCGAATGCTGACGGATATTGACCACGTGGTCAACAAATAATTGCGTAAGGGCGGCACGATCCTATCAATCGCTCTCCTCGACGCGTATCTTCAAGAGTGCGTCGCCGGGTGCGTTTCAACCAGCCCGCTGTACCGAGGCGACACGTCCCGCTGCCGGAGGCCGTTGTGACCAGTACAGTTACCGTCGCCCGTTCCGAATTCCGTCGTCTCATCGTCGAACGCCGTGAAGACGTGCTCACGGCGTGGGTCAAGGAGCAACTCAAGGAAGGCCGAGCCGAAAGCTTGCCGGCCGTTGAGCTGCGCGCCCAAGGTGATGAGTTCCTCACACTCATCGCCGATCCGGCGGACACCGACTCGATCTTCGACACCAATTCCGCAGCCTGGGCACCCGCTCGAGCATTCTTGGCCGACCTCTCGCGCACTCGGGCGCGCCAAGGATTCTCGCCGTCGGAAACGGCAAGCTTCGTGTTCGCCCTCAAACGCCCCTTGTTCGCAATGTTGCGGGCTGAATTTGCCGACGACGCCGCCCAGCTTGGCGATGAGATTTGGCACGCGACCGAGCTCCTCGACCAACTCGGCTTGCTGACTATGGAAGAGTATCAGCGCGGGCGCGAAGAGGTGATTCGACGGCAGCAGCAGGAAATGCTGGAGTTATCAACGCCCGTTGTGACGCTGTGGGACGGCGTGCTCGCACTGCCGATGATTGGCACCCTGGACAGCGCACGCACACAGATCGTCATGGAAACGCTGCTACAGCGCATCGTGGAAACGGGAGCCGCGATCGCCATCATCGACATTACCGGCGTACCGACCGTCGATACGATGACGGCGCAGCATCTGCTCAAGACCGTCACCGCCACTCGGCTCATGGGCGCGGAGTGCATCATCAGCGGTATCCGGCCCCAAATTGCGCAGACCATCGTGCATCTCGGCGTCGACCTTGGCGACGTGACGACGAAAGCCACACTCGCCGACGCGTTTCGCGTGGCCCTCTCCCGGACCGGCCGGATGGTCACCAGCGCCACGACGAAGGGCGACCACTCGTGACGATGGAGCGAATTCCCATCCTCCGAATGGGAAAGTGTCTGCTCGTCACGATCCAGGTGGACATGCACGACCAGTTGGCGATGGCGTTGCAAGACGATCTGGCCTCGGCGATCGCGGCGCAGGAATCAAATGGACTACTTCTCGACATCTCGGCGTTGGAGATCGTCGACTCGTTTATTGGCCGGATGATCGCCAACACCGCGGCGATGTGCCGTGTGCTCGATGCCGAAACGGTCGTCGTCGGCATGCGGCCCGCCGTAGCGATTACCTTGGTCGAGCTCGGCCTCACGCTGCGCGGCATTCACACCGCGCTCAACGTCGAGCGCGGAATGGCAGTGCTCGAGCGTGCCGCGGCAGCCCGCGTGTGAAACCCGCGGCGATCGTCGCCAAGCAGGAGTCGTTTCAACTCCGATCGAGCGTGGATGTCGTCGTCGCACGCCGCGGCGTTCGAGACTGGGCTCGGGACACGAGCGGCGGCGGGATGGGGATTGGATTGCCGGGCGCCAAGCGGCTGGTCAACGAGTTCGACGTGTCGTCCACGCCGTCGGAAGGTACGTGCGTCACTATCGTGCGATGGAAAGCCTAACCGCGCGCGCGGCGCTCCCGCCCAGCCCGTCGACGCTGTTGATCATCGATGAGCAGACGCAGATCGGTGCCGCGCGCCGGTGTGCGGTGGAGCTTGGCCATGGCCATAGCCTCAGCGCGGACGCGGTTGGCCGACTGGCGATCGCCGTGACCGAGGCGGCGACGAACATCATCCGGCACGCGGGACACGGCGTGATGGTACTGCGAGCGCTCCTGTCGCAGAATAACCCAATGATCGAGGTGCTGGCGCTGGATAAAGGGCCGGGCATCCCGGACGTCACGCGGGCGATGCGGGATGGCTTCTCCACGTCCGGTACGGCAGGACATGGCCTGGGCGGCATGCAGCGCCTCGCCGAGGTGTTCGAGATCTATTCGCGGCCCGACAAGGGCACCGCTCTCGTCGCGCGCATTGGCAACAGGCCGCGGTCGTCAGAGCGGACGCCGCGCCCCGTGTCACTCGAGGACCGCCTCGGCGTGGTCTGCGTGCCGTTGCGCGGAGAGACCGAGTGTGGCGACGCCTGGCGCATCGTCGTCGCGCGACAGCTCGTGTCGGTGCTGCTCGTCGACGGTCTTGGACATGGCCCAGACGCCGCGGCGACAGCAGCGATTGCGACGAACATGTTCCGACACATCGCGAACGAGCCACCCGAAGCGGCATTGTGCGCGATGAGCGAGGCCATGCGGGGCAGCAGAGGAGCCGCACTGTCCGTAGCGGTCATTGATCACGCGGCTCGTTCGACGCGATTCAGTGGAGTTGGGAATGTGGATGGCCGCGTGATCGCGCTCGGGGGGACGGAGCATCTCACGCCGCAGAACGGCATCGTCGGTCACAACATGCCGACGGTACGATCGGTCAAGGTTCCCTGGCCCGCGGGCGCTCGTCTCGTTATGCACTCCGACGGAATTACGACGCGCTGGCGCCTGGATGCCTATCCCGGCTTGATGACTGCCCATCCGGCGCTGGTTGCCGGCGTCATCTATCGTGACTTCGGGCGCGACCGGGACGATGTGACAATCCTGGTGCTCGGCGACGATGCCACGAGGGAGCAGGGATAAGATGAGAGCAAATGTTCCGCTGCTGACAGTCATTCTCCGGCGTGAGAGTGACATTCTCCTCGCGCGCCAGCGCGCGCGGCAGGTGAGCCTATTCCTCGGCTTCTCCAATGGAGATACGACGCGCATAACGACTGCGCTTTCCGAGATGTCGAGGGTCGGGGAACCTCGGTAGTGATGGCCAAGACCCTTCCCTGGTCTGCCGCAAAGCTCGGAGCGGCCGACGTGGCACGGCTCACCGACGAGCTGGCGAAGGCATCAGAAGCGACACCGCTCGGCGAGCTCCAGCTACAGAATCAGGCGCTTCTCAATGCGCTTCAGGAATTGACGCAACGCCAGTTGGAAATCGAACGACTCAACGTGATCGCCGGTCAGGCACGCGAGCGCGCCGAAGCCGCCCAACTCGTGGCGGAACGATCGGTCGTGGTGCGTGAGCGGTTCATGGCGCTGACCACGCACGAGCTCAGAACGCCACTCAACGCTATCGGCGGTTATCTGGATCTTCTGGAAATGGAGCTTGCGCCGTCGCTCACTGAGAAGCAGAAGGGCTATTTCGCGCGCGTTCAACGCGCGTGTAAACATCTTCTCGGTGTGACGAATGACTTTCTGGACATGGCTCAGGGCGACGCCGGCCGACTCAAAGTCGCTTGTCACGACGGCGCCGCCCGGCATGTCATGAGCGAAGCGGCGGCGCTCGTCGCGCCCCAAGCTAGCGCGCGTGAGATCACCGTGCGTCTCGCGGAGACGACTGAGCACGTCATGTATTGCGGTGACGTCGACCGCGTGCGCCAGGTGCTCGTCAACCTCCTGGGCAATGCCGTGAGCTTCACGCCACCAGGCGGCAGCGTCGACGTCGTCGCTGCGCGAGTGACTACTGCTTCGCCGGGTAGCGCATTGGGAGACGGACCGTGGTGCGTCATTCGCGTGGAGGATACGGGTCCGGGCATTCCCCAGGACAAGCTCGGTCATGTCTTCGAGCCGTTCGTACAATTGACTTCCGAAGGGCAACTGGCGCGAAAGGGGAGCGGCCTGGGACTGACGGTGAGTCGACAACTGGCGTTACTCATGGGCGGTGACCTAACGGCGGCGAGCACCGGCGAGGGCGCGGTCTTCACGCTGTGGTTGCCGGAGGGACATCGCCGGGTTCGAGAGTCGAGTGAGCCGGCCGACCCAGGGCTCGCGGACGTCTCATCGGAATCTCTACGCGGTCCACGCGGCATCGCCGCCGCCGCTGCACAGCGCGTCGGAGACTCCTGAGGGTCGCGCTCCGTGTGGGCGAGACCACTTCGAAGGTGCCAGGCCGCGCCACGTCTCCGCACCGCTCGATACTTACCCCCATCGCGGTCAGATTTTCGCCCGGCACGGCCACGTTACAAAGTCGTTAGGCAAAGATACCGGGTCGAT
>QHUV01000163.1 GCA_003222065.1 Gemmatimonadota bacterium
TTCACGGAGGCGATGAGCATGACGAATCCAACCGCGCCGAGCAGGATGAAGAGCGGCGCGCGAACGCTGCCGACGAGATCCTCCTGGAGCGGCGACACGCGGGCCGTGACGCCGACGTTATGCCGCGGATCCAGCTGTGCGAGCCGCGCCGCGATCGTGTTCATTTCACCGCGCGCGCCGGCAAGCGTCGTCGCCGGCGCGAGCCGCGCGACGACCTGAATCCACCGTGCCCCACGCGAAGTCGGCGCCACGTCCCTCGCGTCGAATCGCGTTGTGAGCCATAGGTCGACACCCGCCGGCATCCGGAATTGAGGCGGCGCGACGCCGATGACCGTCGTCGGAAAATCGTCGAGTACGATTGTGCGGCCGATGATCTTCTCGTCGGCGCCGAAGCGGCGTCGCCACAACCGGTCGCTGAGCACGGCGACGTGCGGTGCCGACCGTTCGTCCTCGGTGGGCGCGAAACCCCGGCCGAGGATCGGAGCGACGCCGAGCACGTCGAAGAAGTTGGCCGACACGCGCGCCTGGTTCAGGCGCTCCGGCTCTCCGGTGCCGGTGAGATTGGTCGTGCTCAAAAAATGCGCGGCGATGCCCGAGAAGGACTTGCCCTGAGCGCGCCAATCCAGAAAGTCCGGCGGCGATACGGCGGTCGCGGATCCACGCATGACCGAGGCGATGGCGACGAGACGCTCGGCGTCGGCATAGGGCAGCTGACGCAGCAGCACGCCGCGCACGACGCTGAAGATCGCCGTGTTCGCGCCGACGCCTAACGCAAGCGTCAACACCGAGACGGCGGCAAAGCCGCGGCCCCGACCGAGCACCCGCAGCGCATAGCGCGCGTCCTGGCGAAGCTCCTCGAGCCAGCGGCCGCCGCGGGCGTCGCGCGCATCATCCTGGTACCGGGCGACGCCGCCGAATCGCCGCCGCGCCGCGCGCCATGCGTCCTCGTTACCCGATCGGGCCAACTCCGCGGCTTCCATCTCGAGATGAAAGCGCATCTCCTCTTGCATCTCGCGCTCGATTGCCGAGCGGTCGACGACGAGCCGCGCGCGGCGGCGAAGTCGGGAAAGCCAGCGCATGAGCTCCTGGAGGTCTACTCGTTAGGTGGCTCGCAACACGTGGTTCACCGCCAGCGAGAAGAGACGCCAGCTCTCTGTCTCGGAGCCGAGTTGGCGGCGGCCGTCGGCGGTCAGGCGGTAGAACTTGGCCTTCCGCCCCTCGGGCGAGATGCCCCACTCGGCGTCGACCCAGCCTCGATCTTCGAGCCGGTAAAGGGCAGGGTAGAGCGAGCCTTGCCCGATCTGTAGCACCTCGGACGAGAGCTGCCGAATGCGCTTGGAGATGCCCCATCCATGAAGAGGCCCGAGCGCGAGCGTCTTCAGAATGAGCAGGTCGAGCGTGCCCTGCAGCAGTTCGGCTCTGGAGTCCATCGGCGGGAGTGCGTGACGCCCTGACAAAAGCACGATGCCTTGACGTTCGACAACAATGTGTGGTCCTTGTTGTCGAACGTCAAGGCATCGAAGGTACTGCTGCTTCGGCGGCGCCTAAAACTCGCGGCGCTTCATTTCCTTAAAGAAGTGTTCGCGCTCGACGTCGGCGTCCTCATCCTGGGGCGGCGGCAGCGTCTTGTCGTACCGCCGGCTCTGACGAGCCTTGGCCAACTTCTCGGCCTTGGCCGCGTTTTGCCGCACCAGCTTGGCTAGCTGCTTGGCATCCATGGAACAGGGGCTAGAGGAATAGAAACTACTGAAGATTAACGACCGGGAAGGGCGTCCGTCACTGCGTTGCGTCACAGGCTCGGCAGTTGCGCTCTCCGCAGTTGCGCTCTCCGCAGTCGCGCTCTCTAGTCCCTCTGCGCCCGCTGCGCCTGCGGTAATGCCCCATCGATGAAGCGCCGGAGCCCTTCTCTCATTTTTGTCATCGACGGCGAGTCGATGTACACCATGTGCCCGGCCTCGAACCGCTCGGTCGTAATACCAGCCCGCACGCGCGGGTCCACGGACATGTGCGCGAGCGTGTATTCCACGGCGAAGTACGGCGTCGCCATGTCGTAGTAGCCTTCGGCGACGTACAGGCGCATTTCCGGATTCTTGGCGAACGCCCGCTCGAGCGATGGCACCACGTTGGCATAGCCGTTGTTCTGCGGGTAGCGCCACCGGCCGATGCCGCCGCCCAGGATGTAATAGACGTCCTCGTTCCGATAGCCGAGCTCACGACGTACGTATTCGCTCAATACCGCCGAGAATGAATTGCGAATCGACGCCTCACTCGGATCAAATTGACCGCGCTCCGCGCCCTGATCGGTGGCGTAGGTGGTGAATCGGCTGTCCAGACGGCCTGACGTGAGATGCTTGTCGCGCAGCAGCTCCTGGTTGAAACGGCCGAGGTTGATGCGCAGATCGTTTTCCTCGGCGAACGAAGTCGACGTCCCGCTGAATCGCGCAAGCTGTTCGGCGGCCGTATGGCGCTCGGCCTCGGTGAGACGTGCACCGCGCATGAGCGCGCGGGCGTAGTCGGATTCAGCCCATCTCTCGGCCTGGGTTGTGACTTGCTCGACGCTCAGCCGCTGCAGGTCCGGCGGCAGCTTCTTATGATACCAGGCGGTCGCCGCGTATGACGGTATGAAGTTGATAAACCCGAGGTCGTTCCCGGCGTCCATTGCCGACGCGCCGAAGTTGAGCACAGTCGAAATCAGTACGACGCCGTTGAGGGCGATGCCGCGGTCGGCGAGGTAACCGCTGAGGTGGGCGGCGCGCGTCGTACCGTAGCTTTCGCCGGCGAGGAACTTCGGCGAGCCCCACCGGTCGAAACGCGTCAGATACAGGCGGACGAACTCACCGACGGCATGAATGTCCTCGTCGAGGCCCCAGAACTTCGGGCCGAGCTCCGGACGCGCGGCACGGCTGAATCCCGTGCCCACCGGATCGAGAAAGACGAGATCGGTCTGATCCAACAGCGTGAATTGATTGTCCTCGTAGGCATAGGGCGGCGGCGGATTGGTGCCGTCGGGATTCAGACGAACCTTCTTCGGCCCGAACGCACCCATGTGGAGCCACACCGTCGACGAGCCGGGCCCACCATTGAACACGAAGCTCAATGGTCGCGTGCCCGGATCGCCTACACCGTCCTTGTTATACGCGACGAAAAAAATTCCGCCTTCGACTGCGCCGGTCGTGTCATTGCGGATCGGAAGCATCCCCGTCGTCGCCGTGTAGCTCAGCGTCGAGCCATGGAGCCGGATCGAATGGCGCGACACCACCGGCGGCGTTTCGACCATCGAGAGAAAGTCGCGCGTGCTGGGCCTCAACGAGTCCCGGACGGCGGCGCGAAGCGTATCGCGAATAGGACGCGTGCTCGTGTCGCGCGGCGCGGCGCCAGGTTGACGCGCCTGAGCCACGGCGGTGGACGTACCTACCGTGACGGCCGCGACGACGAGTCCGACACGGCCGATCTGGAACCCAGAGAGGTGTCTCATGGAAAGTAGAGAGTGGCAGGGTGGACGCCAGCAGCCGTTAGGCAGCGATCTCTGGCTTGGGGCCCGGTGAGAGCGCCGCGCCGGCCCGTTCCCGATATGCCGTCAGCAACAAGTTGGCGGCCGTGTACAGCACGACCACGACGACGAGCCAGCGCACCGTCCCGAGCGGCAGCGACTTTACGATAAACGCGGCAATGAGCACGGCCGGTATGCCGCCGACGAGCAGCCCCAACGAGGCGCGTCGATCGAAGCAACCGGCGCGAATGAAGCGCGCGCTAGCGATCGGCATCAGGAAGGCGCACGAACCCATCATGATCGGAAAGGCCGTCGTTGGATTCATACCGCACAAGCTGACGAGGATCATGCACGGCGCATACAAGCCAAGACCGATCGTCATGAACGCGCCGAGCACGAAGTTGGTCGTGACGGCGATGGCGAGACGAGAGCCATTGAGACCGAGGAGCGCCCCGCCCCCCGGCAGCGCGCCGAGCTGCGACGATGCCAGCAACATCGCCACGGCGAGGATTGGCAGGGTCACGCCCATGCCGATCTGGATGCGCCGTCGCGGCCATCCCGCCACGACTCCCGCGCCCAGCCAGGCACCGAGGACCGCGGCGAGAATCATGAAGATGAGAGTTCGTGAATCAACGGGAACGAGACGCGTGTAAATGTACGCCTGTACGATGGTCGGAAGGGTGTGGCCGACGTTCAACGTCCCTGGGATGCGCTCGTCCCGCACGAGCCGCCAATGCCTGAAGATTGTCGTCGTCGTCGCGAACGAACCGATGCCGAGCGTGTCGAAAAAATTGGTCACGAAGCCCGTTGCCACGAGTGCCGGGGCGCCCGCCTTCGCGTCGGCGCTGTCGCTCGCCTCACTCGATTGCCGTAGACCCGTGACGAGAATCGCGACGTAGGCCACGGCGAAGAGGCCGAGTGCGAGAAAGAGGATGTCGCGTGCGTCGAGATGGGCCATTTGAGTCCGAGGCGTTGGGGCGTCGAACGGGGGGACGTCTTCGATACGCCCGGCTCCCCGCCGATGCTGAGCCGCAGATCATTTACCCCGGAACCGCTTGCCGCAAGGGTGGGGCGCCCGTACTCTCTTGGCACAATTCCACTTCTAACGCGGACGTCGCCATGCGATGCATCCCACTGCTCACCGCGCCGCTCCTCGCCGGCTCGCTGAGCCTATCCGTCCCGGCTCGCGCGCAGCAGAAAGCCGCGACGCCAGATACCGCCGTCGCACGCAGTCTTCGGAACGAGCAACGCGACGATCCAAAGTTCGCCCCCGACCGGCACGAAGGCGACGGCCCCTTTCCGCGACTCGTCATTCGCGGCGCGACGCTGATCGACGGCACGGGCGGTCCGCCGCGTGGGCCGGTGGACATCGTCGTCGAAGGGAATCGCATCACCGACATCGCGTCCGTCGGCGTGCCCCACGTCGCCATTGATTCAACGCGCCGTCCCAAGGGCGGCACGAGACAGATCGACGCGACCGGGATGTACGTCATGCCGGGCATCGTTGACCTCCACGTGCACCAAGGGACGCCGCAGAAAGCGCCCGAATCCGAGTACTACAACAAGCTCTGGCTCGCGCACGGCATAACGACTGTCCGTGGCGTGCCGTTCGCCAGCTTCGCATACTCTGTACATGAGAAGGAGCGCAGTGCGAAGAACGAGATCGCCGCGCCTCGTTATGTGGTATACCAGCGCCCGGGGACGGGCTGGGGACAGGGTCCCGTGACGACGCCGGAACAGGCGCGCGCGTGGGTACGATGGATCAAGGCGCACGGCGCCGACGGTCTCAAACTTGGCGCCGAAGGGCAGGAGCTCATGGCGACACCAACGACGAGCAGGATCGCTTTGGCCAGGTGGCTCGGCAGTGGAATCTCGTCAAGCCACACAGCGAGAAGTGGAATCAGTTCCTCAAGAATTTGAAGGAACGCGACGTCACGCTCGACCCGACATTCAGCATTTACAGCGCCGGCCGCGATCTCTCCCGCAAGATGAATCTCCCGTGGCACCAGAAGTACACGCTTCCATCACTCTACGCGTATTACCAGCCGAGTCGTACCAATCACGGCTCCTACTGGTACCACTGGACCACCTGGGACGAGGTCGCGTTCAAGAACTTCTACCGCGTATGGATGGAGTTCGTCAACGAGTACAAGAACATGGGCGGGAAGGTTACGACTGGTTCGGACGCGGGCTTCATCTTCAGCACGCCCGGCTTCGCGACGATCGAGGAGATGGAGATTCTCCAGGAAGCTGGCTTCCATCCGCTCGAGGTGATTCGCAGCGCGACGATGTACGGCGCGCAGACAATCGCCGAGCGCACCGGCAAGGAGCCGGAGGTCGGCGTCGTGCGTCAGGGAATGCTCGCCGATCTCCTGATCGTCGATGCCAATCCCTTGGAGAATCTCAAAGTGCTGTATGGCACGGGATGGTTTCGGCTCAACGACAGCACCGGGAAGGTCGACCAGGTGGGCGGCGTGAAGTACACGATCAAGGACGGCATCCTGTACGACGCCAAGCAGCTCCTGGCGGACGTCGCGCGGATGGTCGACGATCAGAGGCGCGCGCCGACGCTTGCCGGCCAGAAGGCACCGTAGCAGTTGATGACAACGCTGCTAGCGCATCTCGTAGCGGTTTATCGTCGCGCCGTCGCGGCCGGCGGAGAGCACAAGCACATATCGGCCTCGCGCCACGACGTCGGCGATCCAGCGAGTACCAGTGCGAGCCGCGCCCTCATTCGGCAGCGTTAGGCGGAACGCGTTTCGGGCGGCAGCGTCGAGGACGACGATGCGCGACCCGAAACGCTCCGCGGCCGCCACGCGATCGATCCCTTCCGCATGCACAAGGTCGAGCGACGGAGGAAGATCGGCGACACGCGCCAGGGTCGTCGCCGACATCGCGCGCCAGACGCGGGACACGTTAGGCGAATGCTCGACGCACAACGTGCCACGGCCGTCGATCTCCGATGCGCAGGAGGGAAACCCCTCGAGCTCGGCGAGGAACCGGTCGCCCGCCGCATCCGTCCCACGTAGCTCCCAACGTGCCGATGCGGTCATCGCCATCAACATCGGCATCAACGAGCTGCCCGCGTTCCGCGCGCCACGAAGGTGGGCGAAGGTCGACCAGACAGCACCGCCGTCCGAGAACGCGGCAAGCGGCTGCGCCATCGGCTCACCGACGTGCTGGCTACTGGAGCCCAGGCGTCGATAAGTCTTGGGGTGCTTGCCGCCGACGGTATCGGTCACGACGACAATGCTCCAATCACCGTCGCCGTGCCCGACGACGATCCACGAGCCATGAGCGCGATCGATCATCAGTTGTGGCTCCTCGATCAGCGGAAAGCGCTGGCGCCACAAGATTGGTACGTTGCCGAGCGCGTCCGCGGCAATCCGCTCGGCGCGCAGCTCCAGGCTGTCGGCGCCGTGAGCCTCCAGCGCGAGCACGGTCTCGTCATCCAGAAACACGAGCTTCATCGCGTCGCTCGTGCGGGGCCGGGCCGCTGAATCGGCGAGCCGCCCGATGAGATAGCGCGCGGAGCCTGCCTCCCCGCGGCGCGGCGCATGGTATTGAGTCACGGCGAATGCGGAGCCGTTAGGCGATGCCGCGAGAGATAGGCCGCCGCCAGCAATCCGTACCATGCCGGCCGGTGTTACCCGCGCCGCGGACCAAGCGAGCGAGGGAAGCCGGTGGATGAGCCAACCATCACCTGACAGGAACACACCGCCGCCGAGCGCGGCGAAGCTCGTGAGGAATCCCACGGCGCGCCACCAGCGTTGCGAGACGGTAAGAAACGCCGCGCCGAGGCCAAAGAGCATGATCGCGGTGGATATCGCGAGAGGGTGAGAGATGAGGGCGGCCGGCCGCTCGGCGGCAACCGGCCAGAGTGACGCGCCCATCACGGCTGCGATGCTCCCGAGCCCTCCCACCAGCCACCATGCCTCACGAGTGAGCCGCTGGCCGGAGCCACGACTTGCATCCGTCCGTACACGTCGCACGGTGTGTACAGTCAGCGCGATCGCGATGGAGAGCGCCACTAACAACGCGAGTTGGCGCACGGGATCGGCCCATAGGACGACTCGCGCCGCCACGACGAGTCGCGCGATCGTCACGGCGGCCGTCACTGCCACGGCCGCGGTTAGCGTCGGGCGAACCAGGACAAAGACGATCGCGACGGACCGTCCGCCCTTGGCGACACCGACGCTCACCTCCGTCAGATCCGCGTAGGCGACGGCCCGATAGCTCGATGCCGCTTCGCGCAACGTGGCAAGCGCGAGCGCAGTCTCGGCCGGTACGCCCTCGAACCAGTAGGCCCGATCGCGATCAAGCGCGACGACGACGCCGGTAGTCGGAGACCGAACCGCGGTGATCGACGCGGCGACGGGAAGCTCCATGCGATCCTCGCCGACGATCCGCTCGCGAATCGCCTGGATCCGCCGCGCAAGGCTCGGATGCGTCGCCGCGCGCTCGACGGCGTGCGGCCAGCGCCGCGGCACCCGGCTGTAAACGTGCAGCTTGGTGAGTGCGCTGACGAGCGCTCCGGCGTCACCCGTGAGCGCGACGGCGCGCGCGTCGCTCGCCGTCTCGGCGTCGCGTCGCCGAGATGTTCGCTTGGCCAACATGATCGCAATCAGCGCGGGAATGCACCAGCTGACCGGCGTCGCCGCGCTTGGCCAGGTGCTGACGAAGAGGGCGGGGAGCACCGCCGTCAGCGCGGCGAGGAGCAGCCCACCCGCGCGCGCGCGCCGCAAACGCGCTGCGAACTGCTCGTGATGCGCGACCTCGTGAGCGAAGACGGCGACGATCTCATCGTCCGTGAGCGTCGCGAGGAGCGTGTCGCCTAACGCGACGGCGGGATGTGACAATGACGGGATGGCGAAGGCGTTCATGACGTACCCGCCGGGCGCGCCGTATCGATAGATCTCCGGCGGCCGCGTGAGCGCCGAACCGGCCCGGTCGAGAATCGCGTCGAGTCGCGCCATCAGCTCGGGGCGGGCCACGGTGCGGAGGGGCGCGGCCCGATGGAGCGCCAGGAAGACGCGCACGTACTGGCGCTGCCAGACGAGGATGACGGCCGCGAACGCGGCGCCGCTGCCGAGCGCGACACGGACCGCGGCCTGCGTGTTGTTAGGCGCAACGCCAACGGCGAGTGACGTCACGAGCGCCGGCGCGAAGGCGGCAAGTAACCATACTCCGGTCTGCCCGATGGCAGAAAAGATGGCGTAGCGGAGGAACGCGAAGGCGCTCCACCGTTCGCCGAACAACGCGCGGCGAAGGGGATACGAGCTGACCAGCAACGCGATCCAGAGCAGCGGGAGCGCCCAAAGTGCGTCGTCCGCGAAGAGGACGGTGACGGCGAGCGCACCGACGAGGGTGAAGCCCGCGAGCCGGCGGCGGCGCTCGAACAACAGCTCCGGCAAAACGGGGTCGTCGGCGCGCGCGAGGACACTCCGCCCGGTCCACCAGGCGATGACCGCGGGTGCGAGCGCGAGGCCAAGCGCGAAGAGCGGCGAGATATCG
>QHUV01000164.1 GCA_003222065.1 Gemmatimonadota bacterium
GCGCCGGCGGCGACGTTCACCGAGCCTTGCGGCGTGCCCATGAACGCGAGCGACGACAGCCAGGTGTACGGTGGGAGTGCCTTGCTGACCTCATCGAGCACGTGCGGCCAAATGAAGCGGTCCTCATCGATGGCACGAATGAGATTCATGCGGCGCAAGAGCGTATCGCGGCGAGCGTCCGCCTTCGCACGCTCCTTGAGCGCCGCGGCATAGCGTGCCGAATCGGCCAGGGCCACCGTCTCGGCCGAGCCGAGGGACGAGACCCGCTGCTCCTGATAGAGATACGTCCCGCCGACGATGACGACGCTGGCAACGACGGTCCCGACGGCGCTGATGAGCCACGGATCGCGAATCTTCTGGGTGATGTTCGCGAAGAACGCCCCGAAGTTGATCTTCTTCGCCGCGCCGCCGCCGCTGCGGCTGGACTTTTTCTTGCCCGATCCGGGGAGGAGATTGATCTCGATCATGAGAGGCTATCGCTCGGCGGGACGGGCATTCGTTAGGCGACCTTGCGTAGCGCAAGGCCAATGGGGAGCATCAGCAGCGGCGCGATCTCGTCGGTGACGAGGTCTTCGAGCGCGCCGTCGCGGACCTTTAGATTCGCGAGCGGATTGGCCTGTTCGACACGCAGATGCAGTCGATTCGACAGGAACTCGCTCAGCCCAGGAATGCGTGAGCCGCCACCACACGTGTAGATCGAGCGGATCTGGCCGGCGTTACGGGAGTTGGACGAGAGGAACGCCACGGCGCGCTCGACGCCGACGGCAACCTCCTCACCGCGGCCGGCAAGCACCGCCTCGATGTGCGGCGACCGATCGTAGCCCTGCAACATCGCTTGCGCGTCCTCGGGGGAGAGGCCTCGCTCGCGCTGCAGATCTTCACGAAATCGACGCGTACCGACCGTGATGTCGCGCGTGAGAATCGGCACGCCTTCGTCGAGGATGTTCACGTTCGTGACCTCGTGACCGATGTTCACGAGAGCAACGAGTCCACCGAGAGCATCCGGATGATTGATCTCGAACGCGTTGTGCAATGCGAAGGCATCGACGTCGACGGCGGCGGGTTGGAGCCCGGCATCGCCGAGGACGCGTACCTTCGACTCGATCAGCTCTCGCTTTGCGGCGACGAGGAGCACGCTCATCTCGAGCCCCTCGGCATCGGGGTCGAGGATCTGGAAGTCCAGCTCCACCGACTCCATGTCGAACGGCACATGCTGCTCCGCTTCCCATCGCATCAACTCGCGCGCTTGCTGCTCTTTGACGCGTTCGATTTGGATTTTTTTGATGATGACATCGCGACCACCGACGGCGGTCACGACATGCTTCGACTTGACTCCGGCCGCGGACAACGCCGCCTGGATCGCTTCGGCGACGATGCCGGGGTCCATGACCTCGCCCTCGACAATGGCGTCGGCGAGTAATGGTGCGACCGCCGCCTTGACGAGCTCGGGCTCTTTCTTGGAATGGTCGATGACGGCGACCTTCACCAGCCCGGAGCCGATGTCGAGACCGACCGTCGTTTTCTTGCGACCGAAAAGTCCCATGGGAGCGGTGCGACCAGGAGAGCGCGGCGACCGTTCACCGAACGCACACGCATCGCCGCGGAAGGAAGGAAGCGCGAGCGGGCTGAATGTCCGTCCACGCCATTACAACTTACTACTCAACTGCCTAACGCTCTGTGACTCATCACGCTCGCCTCGGCGATTCACATCCGCTATCAACTCGCACCGGGGCATGCTGACCGCGAAGGTGGGTCACTTCTACCGGGTACACGACCAACGGGCCCAAGCGTAACATCGCGTTTGTCGAGAACTGACACGCTGTTGCCCTCTCAAAACAGCTCCGACCACGCGCGTTCGCGCACGACGCGCGGCCGAAGCCAAGACGCGATGCCGTGCCGCGCGTCACAGCCGGAATAGCGAAGGGTCGTACCGCCGGTGAGCACGACATTAGACTTTGCTCCCCGCGCTTCGCTCGTGTTTGTGCTCGCGCGCCACGCCGCGACCAGACCACTGATCGCAATGTTGTCAGCGAGTGTCTCGATGCCGTGGCGCGCGACAATCTGACCGGAAAATGCAAATGCACTCGCGATCACCAATCGTCCGTCGACCAGTAGGACACCTTGTCCGCGTCCGCCATCGATGGTGAGATCGCCACTCGCGTAAACGAGCGGCGCGCGAGGCGTGCACGGTGACGTTAGGGAATTCGGATCGCCCCAGTTTGCGTCGTCCGTCGTGCACTGCCCGGCAACAGTGCTCGGCTCGGGATGGACGTGCGTTCCGGCCGAGAGGCGGATATCCGGGCGTCGTGCAAGGTCGTCCCACCACGCGTCGGCGAGGCGCAAGTACAACGCCGAGTCGGCCGCGGCCGGCGATCGAGCGACGGTGGGTGTCGTCGAGTGAAATGCGGAATCGAACGTGATCGCCGCGTCGGGTGCGAGAAGCACGGCCGCCGCGGTCGTATCGTCGCACGCGCCGCTGTCCCGCGCGAAGCGCACGTTTGGTCCGATGCTGACATCGACGGCCGATACGAGCGCGGCACCTGGCTGCTCGGTACGAATCGGCCAGCGAACAAGCAGCGCAACGCGACGTGCTGCAAATCCAGAGGTCGCGCGCGCCTCGGCCAAAATAGAAAAGACTCTCGGCGTTAGGCGCGTCAGATACACCGTCGTGCTCCTGCCATCCGCCGCGGCGTTGACGAACGTAGCCGTGCTCCCGACGGCTTGTCGGGTCCGGGCGGTTCCTTCCCACGACGCGAGCGTTGAAAACACGCTCACTTCGGCGGCGGCAAGCAGCTGCGACCCACCCGCGCTCGAACGTGTGTTTCGCGCGGCTGATCGCTGCGCGAAGAGCACCGTGGTCGTGGCCAGCGCGCACAGGATCAAGAAGTACAGCACGGAGAGGAGCGCGACGCCCTCTCGTTCGGTCAAAGACGGCGAGCGGCGTGCGGGACCAGCCGTCATCGGCGGTTGCGAGGCGCGACGACGATGACGAGTGAATCCCGCGTCGTGAGCGAAGCACCCGTCGCGTCGCCAACGAGCACGACGTCGATGCGGGCGATGCGTCGCGTATCCAACGCGCCTGACGAGACTGGAACGCCAGCGCTGTCGTAGTAGCTAAAGCGTGATCCCAACGCCGGCGGCGCGTGTGGCCCGCTGATCGGTTGGATGACATTGAACTGTGACATCGTGCTATTCCAACTGCGAGCACCCAAGTACCATTTGCCGTCGCCCCCGCGATAAAGGCTGTAGCGCAGTGGCCGCGTGCCACGAACGATGCCACCCACGGGTACGGTCACACTGTCTCTGACATCGACTTCCCAGAGATGCGCGACGTCGAAGGCATTGCCGCCTTGCGCGTCAGTGATCGCGCCGCACGAGCCAGCCGTGCGCCGCGATGCTTGCGACCGCAACGGCCGCCAATTCTCGCCCGAGTCCGCATCGGCGAGGAGCCAGAGCGTGTCGCCGCTTTGTAAACCCGGAAAGGACGATTTCCCGAACGCGCCAAGGTAGGGCGCGATGTTGACCGACTTGCCGCTTCCGCCGCAGACGAGCGCGCTGGCGAACGTTACCCGGAGCTCGAGGGACGTATCGCGGGCCTCACCGGCGCGGATATCCCCTGACATCACCGCGAGCGCGCGAAGATCTGGAGATAAAACAGCTCCCGCGACCGCGAGCTGCTCGCCCATCGCGAGCCGAGCGCCTTCACGACTGAGTTGACGCTGGAGACGAGTCCCCATCGCCGAGGCCAGACCGAGCACTATCGCGCCCAGGACGAGCGCCAAGAGCACCTCGACGAGCGTAAAGCCCCGTCGTCGTGGGATGCGGGCGCGTCTCGTTAGGCTACCCTCGTCGATCAGCATCTGGCACCCGTCCGCAACGCGACGGTCCGTACGCCACGCGACGTTGGGAACGTGGCGGTATCGCTGATGGTCCGCGTTCCATTCGCGCCGATTGTCTCCGTCCACCGCTCGGCAACCCCGTCGTTCCAAGCGGCAGTTCCAGAAGCGTCGAGTCGGCACGGCGCACTCGCCGATCGTTCGAGTCTCGCCGAGAGGACGCTCAGTGCAACCGCGGCAGCGCGAGTTGTTCGACTGTCGCGCGCGATCCTCGTACCAATGCCGACGAGCGCGAGCAGTCCGACGTCCAGCAGAACGAGCGCAATGAGCAACTCGATCAGCGTGAAGCCGTGGCGCGCAGACCGCCGGTCTCGCCGGCCACACGCGTTGCCTTGATCACCGTCTTTGATGCGATCGACCATCTCGAACCGCCCTCACTCGCCTCGAAGCGGGCAAGGTAGTTCCGCATCCGCGGCTAGAATCAGCGTTCGAACGCGTATCGGATCATTTTCACTCGGCGGGCCTCCGTTACAAGTCCGGAAATGAACTCGCAAAGGAGTCCACAACGTCAGCTGTGAGCCTTGCGCGCGCGCGACGTTGATGGGGTTGCGCGGCGACCATGTTGGTGGCGTGCCCGATCCGCGCCACTCGGCGCGGCGACGACCGGGAAGAGCACGTGAAAGGCGGCTCCCCCTTCACGCGCGGTCGTCACCCACACCGTACCGTGAAAGTTGTCGACAATGCGGGCGACGATGGCGAGACCGAGCCCTGTCCCCTTGCCCGCTGGTTTCGTTGTGAAAAAGGGATCGAAGATGCGTTCAGCCAGCTCGGGAGAGACGCCGGGACCAGAATCGGCAACGACGATCTTTGCGATTTCCACCGCGTCGTGGCCGGCGAGCCACCGCTGGGCACGCGCCGAAGGCGGGTGCTCGACCGCGCCGTCGACGTCGGCAAAGGTGCGGCGCACCGCCGGTTGGCGGAGAGTAAAGCGCGCCGCCCGTTCGAGCCTAACGACGATCTGTCCCTGGCCGTTCATCGCGTCGACGGCGTTGATGAAGAGGTTGACGAAGAGCTGCTCGAGGTCGTGGCGTTGCCCGCTCACGAATAACGGCTCGTCGGTGAGCTCGAGCGCGACGTCGACCGCGGCGAGCAAGCCTTGCGTTCGCAACAGATCGACACATGATCGCACGACGTCGTCGATGTCGATGGGCGCCGGCGCCGGCGGCCGAGCCCGCGCATAGTCCAGCAAGCCGCGGACGATGCGCTCGATCCGCGCGCTCTCGCGCTCGAGCGCGGCGAGGAGCTCGAGCGGTTCCCTGGACGCTTCATCTGTCTTCAGCTGCCCACGCAGGAGGTGGACGTGTCCGAGTATGGCGCCGAGGGGATTACCGATTTCGTGAGCGACACTCGCGGCCAAGCGGCCGATGCTAGCAAGCTTCTCAGCGCGAATGAGCTGCGCCTGGTCCTCGCGCACCCGATCAATGAGCCGGTCGAAGGTCGCGGCGACGTCGTGCAGCTCGCGAGAGGCCGTCGCCGGCATCCGACGCTGCA
>QHUV01000165.1 GCA_003222065.1 Gemmatimonadota bacterium
CAACGAGAACATGTTCGGCGACGCATGGTTGCTCGCGCTCCATGGCCGCGATCGCGTCCTCGAAGGACGGTCGGCGGGCTTTCGGGCGAGCGACTTTCAATTTCTCGGCCGTTCGTATCAGCTGGATGTCGAGGGAGATTGGGGGCAGCGAAGCTCGGCCTGGCTCGTCGACGCGTCGCACGGCTACCTGACAGATTTGCAGCAGATCGCGTGGGAGGCGGGGATCGGGCATGCCGGTGAAGAGTTCTCGGTGCTTCATCGCGGCGACAACATCAACGATCTCGCGATCAGCTACCGTCATTTCTCCGCCGACGTCGGGGGCGTACTGAAGCTCGGCAACCTGCGCACGCCGATTCTGCTCGGTGCCATCGCAACGTACGTGCATCGGAAGCCACAAGGCTCGTTCGCCGTCGGCACCAACGACGTCCTGGCGGATACGGCACTGGCCAATCGGTATCGAACAATCTCGCGCGCACGCCTAACGAGCGTCGCCGGCTGGCGAAATCTCAATTTCGTCACGGCGCGCGGCTTCGAGGCGTTGGCGGCGACACAGGACGTGCCGACCGGCTTTCAGATCTTCGGCCAATTGGGCCGGGGCATGCCCAGTCTCGGCGGCGCGAGTGACGTCTACATGCTCGCCGATATGCTCGCGGGCGCCGGCTCGGCGAAGACGTACGCCGGTCTCCATCTCGTCACCGAAGGCCGGCGCGAGAACGGCCAGCAACGCTGGGACGGGGTCGTCAGCAGCGGCCGGCTCGGCCTCTACTGGAAGCCTAACGATCCGAATGTCGTGCGATCGTGGGTCGAATACGCCGGGGGTTGGCGCGTGCAGGCCCCCTTTCAGCTCGCGCTGTCGACCGAGAGCCAGCGCCTGATCGGCTATCACGGCTCATTGTTCGGCGCCCGGCGCGTTGCTGGTGGCCTCGAGGTGCGCCGTGTCCTTGCTCACGTAACGAGTCGTGGTGACGTGGGGATCGGCGCATTCGTACACGCCACGCGGCTCTGGGCGGGCGATGCGCCCTTCGGCGTCGACACGCCGCTGCTTCCGAGCGCGGGCATCAGCGTCCTTGGGGCAGTTCCGCACGGCTCGCAGCGGCTCCTCCGCATCGACGTCGGGGCACCGCTGCGATCCGGGATCGCGCGGTCGGGATGGGAAGTGCGGCTCAGCTTCACCGACATCACGCGCACGGTCCGGCTCGAGCCGGGGGACATTGCCGGCGCGCGCGAGCAGCTGGTTGGGCCGGACGTGTTCAGGCCGTGAGACGGGTCGGCGAGATCGCGCTAAGGGCTCGTTCGCTCGACGATGTTGAAGCGATAGCCAACCCCCGGCTCCGTCACGATGTACCGCGGCCTAACGACGTCCGCCTCGATTTTCCGGCGCAGGTGCGCGACCTGCACGCGCAAATACTGCTGCGCGTCTCCGTAGGTTCGGCCGCTCCACACCTGACGAAAGAGCTGCTGATGCGTGAGCGTCCGTCCGCCTTGCGTCGCCAGTGCGCGCAGAACTTCCCACTCCGTCCGCGTCACATGGACGTATTCGCCACGCACGGTCAGCGTGCGCGCCACCAGGTCGATCACGAGATCACCCGATTCGATCCGTGTGTCGGCGTCGGCCGTTTCGCCGCGCGCCGTCCGCCGCAGTAGCGCTCGCACGCGCGCCTGCAGCTCCGTCGTGCTGAAAGGCTTTGTCACGTAGTCGTCGGCGCCAGCGTCGAGCAGCGCGACCTTTTCCGCGTCCGAGTGCCGCGCCGAAAGCACGAGAATCGGCGCGCGAGTCCATTCGCGCAAAGCGGCGCACACCGCCACGCCGGACATGTCGGGCAATCCGAGGTCGAGGACGACGAGCTGCGGCCGCTCAGTGGCGGCAAGATCCAGAGCGCTTCCGCCGTCCTTTGCCTCGACGACGCGCGTCGTCGGCCCCTGGAGCGCCGTCCGCACGATGCGCCGAATCTGCGGCTCGTCGTCGATGACGAGCACAGTGAGCGACGTGGCGGATGCCGGTGCGGAGGCCGGCTCGGTGGACGGCATGGGTTGATTCGCGATTCTTGACTCTGAAGGAAGGGTAATGCGCGGAGGCGTCGATCACCCCTGCTTGACAGTCGCGGCCCCGAACCGCAGTTCTCAGACGGGTCCTGACGGCAATTCTTTGGACGAGGAGCGTGGTACCATGCGGCGTTCCACGACGGTTGTCGACGGTGCAATTGGCGGTATACTCGCTGGAGCGGTGGTCGCCGCCTGGTTTTTCGTGCTCGATGTCGCGACGGGGCAGCCCTTTCATACGCCGCGCGTTCTCGCGGCGGCCTTGCTCGGTCACGAGTCGTCCCTGGCGACGGCGCGCTTCGTGACCGTGTACACCTTGCTCCACCTCGGCGTCTTTGCCGTGCTCGGCATCGTTGGCGCGTGGTTAATGAAAGTGACCGGCCAGGTGCCGCGCGTCCTCACTGGCGCGCTCTTCGGCGTCGGCGCGTTGAGCGCCACGCACTACGGCGGATTGCTGTTGCTCGGCGTTCCCGTACTCACATTGTTACCGCCGGTGCAGGTGCTCGCCGCGAATGTCGTCGGCGGCATTGCCATGATGCTATACCTGCACTGGGCGACACGAGAGCCGCTTCCCTTTGGGCCAGCAATGCTCAAATACCATCCCCTTCTCGCCGACGGTATGATCACGGGCGCCATTGGCGCGGCGGCGATAGCAGTGTGGTTTCTCGTTCTTGACATCCTGAGCGGCCGCCCGTTTTTCACCCCCGCGGCGTTAGGTTCTGCGCTCCTTCTCGGCGCGCAGACTCCAACGGAAGTCCAACTCACCGCCGGCATCATTGGCGCCTACACTCTCGTTCACCTCGGCGCCTTCTTTGCCGTCGGCGTCGCGATCGAGTGGGGCGCGCGACAGCTTGAGCGCTTTCCATCATTCTGGCTTGTGACATTCCTCGCCGTGATCGTGCTCGACGTGCTGTTCGTTGGCATCGTCGGCAGCCTCGCGCTGTGGGTGCTCGGTGTCGTTGGGCTATGGGCCGTGATCGTCGGCAATCTCCTCGCCGTAACGGCGATGGGTTACCGCGTCTGGCTCGCTCGTCCCGAACTTCGCCAGCGGTTTGCGCATTTGCCGGAGGGGACGCGGGCGTAGTCCATTTGACAGCCCATAAAAAATTCATGAAAACTTGACGCCGACCCTGTCCGCGGTGTGGCTGATGCGCGTCGTTGAGATGACTAGCTATGCCCATCGCAATCAAACGCGTCAAGAATCTGCTCGTCGGCAGGCCACTCCCGAGTGAGCGGCTCGAGCACGAGCGACTCAGCAAGAAAACCGCGCTCGCCGTTCTCTCGTCAGATGCGATCTCGTCCGTCGCCTATGCCACGGATCAGATCCTTTTTGTGGTTGGCGGCGCGATGGGTCTCGCGGCGATCAATTACGTCCTTCCTATTTCGGCGGTCATCGTCGGGCTGCTGGTTCTCGTCGCTCTGTCGTACCGCCAAACGATTTTCGCGTATCCGAGCGGCGGTGGCTCGTACACCGTTGCGAAGGACAATCTTGGCGTCGGGACGGGTCTCGTCGCCGCGGCGGCGCTGCTCACCGATTACATCCTGACCGTCGCCGTTTCGATCTCGTCAGGCGTCGCCGCGATCACGTCGGCCTATCCGGCCCTGCTGCAGCACACGGTGCTCCTCTGCATCGTGTCAATCGTGTTGTTGACGGTGGTGAACCTGCGCGGTGTGCGCGAGTCGGGGATCGCCTTCAGTCTGCCGACGTACGCGTTCATCCTCGTTATGCTCGCGTTGATCGTCACGGGCATCTATCGCGGCTACTCCGGTCATGAGCTCGCGTCGACAGGCGCACCGATGAAGGTCGATCCGACCTCGGCGAAACAATTGCTGCACACGCCGGCGGGGTTTGCATTCCTTTACTTGATGCTGCGGGGTTTCGCCGAAGGCTGCGCCGCGATGACCGGAACCGAAGCGATCTCCAATGGCATTTCCGCGTTCAAGACGCCGGCGCCACGCAATGCGTCGGTCACGCTCGTTTGGATGGTCACGATCCTCGCCGCCTTCTTCCTCGGGACGAGCGCCCTCGCGCAACATTATCAGGTAATGCCGACAACCGAGCAGACGGTGCTCTCGCAGCTCGGCCATCACATCTTCGGTACGACGCCGCTGTATTACTTCTTTCAATACGCCACGTTCGCCGTCTTGGTGCTGGCCGCGAATACGGCCTTCGCGGACTTCCCGCGCCTCGCTGGCATACTCGCGAACGACCGGTTCATGCCGCGACAATTCTCGGCCCGCGGCGACCGGCTCGCCTTCTCGAATGGAATCATCACGCTCGCGCTCATTGCCATGGCGCTCGTCGCGCTCTTTCACGGCGACACCAACGCCCTCGTGCCTCTCTATGCGATCGGTGTCTTCGTTTGCTTCACGCTATCGCAGGCGGGCATGGTCGTGCACTGGGTACGCAGCAAAGAGCCGGGTTGGCGGCGTCGCGCGACACTCAATGGGATCGGCGCTGTCGCCACGGCGTGCGTCTCGCTGATCCAAATCGTCACCAAGTTCACGAGCGGCGGCTGGATCGTCGCGCTCATCATCCCGGTGATCATCGTCATTCTGCGCAAGATTCACCGGCATTACGAGGAGTTCTCGCGTGAGATCCATTTCGACGGGCTGAGTCCCATCATGCCCTTGCACCACACGGTGATCGTGCCGGTACACGGGATCACCAAGGCTGTAGCCGGTGCGCTCGTGTACGCCACGACGATCTCGGACGAAGTCGTCGCCGCTTATGTCGAAGTCGATAAGCGCGAAACGACTGCGCTTCAGAAGGCATGGGACGAGTGGGACATCGGTGTCCCGCTCGAGGTCCTTCCCTCGCCGTACCGCTCCGTCCTCCGGCCGCTCGTCGAGTATGTTGAGAATTTGCGAATGGTCACGCCGGGCGAGCTCGTGACTGTCGTCGTGCCTGAGGTCGTCCCTCGCCGCTGGTGGGAGCACTTCCTCCACAACAAGACCGCGCTCTACATCCGCACAGCCTTCCTGTTCAAAGCGAATGT
>QHUV01000166.1 GCA_003222065.1 Gemmatimonadota bacterium
CGCTGATTCTCAAGCGATACCCCAACGGCATCGGCGGCCCATCGTTCTTCCAGCAGAATGCGGGCACGCCCCCGGCAGGTGTTCGCGTCGCCGAAGTCGAGACGGATGGGGAGCGGTCTCGGCGGCTCATCGGTGGCGACCTGCTGACGCTGCTGTACACGGTGCAGCTCGGAACGATCGCGGTCCATCCCTGGCAGTCGCGCTTGCCAGATATCGAATATGCCGACTACAGTACGATTGACCTCGATCCAGGCAAAGACGTTCCCTTCGTCCGCGTTGTGGAGCTTGCCGGTCGGATCAGAGAAGAGCTCGAGGAGCTCGAGTTGACGGCGGCACTCAAGACCTCGGGATCGCGTGGTTTGCACATCGTGTTGCCGATGCCGACACGCACGAGCTACGCGCGATCAGCAGCGATAGCAGACCGAATTGCGCGCCGTGTCGCGGAGCAGTATCCCCGTTTGGCCACACTCGAACGAGGCATTCAGCAGCGACCCATGGGAACGATTTATGTAGATGCTAAACAAAACGCGCGAGGGAAGAGCGTTGCCAGCGCGTACTCCGTGCGCGAACGCCCTGGCGCGCCAGTTTCCGCGCCGCTGCAATGGAGTGATCTGGGCGCAAAGCTGCGCATCGAGGATTTCACCATCGCCACAATGCCACGGCGGCTGGATGCTGTCGGTGACCTGTGGGGCGAAGCGGTGAAACACCGCAATACGACGCGCGCGATCGATCGAGCACTGAGGAACGAGTGAAGATGGAGGACGTGTCGATGGAAGTGTCGAGCGACTTGGTCGAAACACGAACGCAGATCTATCGCCGCGAGCTGCCCGGCGCCGGGTATGTGGCGATCGATGTGACGACGCCGCACGACCAGCGATCGAGTGGTGTTGCCGCGGATAGCCGAGTGCGCGTGTACGTCGAGCGCCGCGATAGCGACGAGCGACGAATCGGACATGAGCCGCCGCTCGTTGCGGAATTCGCGGGCGATCAGCGCGCGCCGGAGGTCGGAGAGCTGTATCGACTAGCGGCTGATAACGCCGCGCTTGCGCGAGCGCTGCTCGAATGGCAAGGCCGCCGCCAGCGCAGGGTCAAGGCCGACTGACTCCGTTCACCGACGTCTGCGTGGCGCCAGGGCGCATCTCGCCCGCACCGAAGGGGAGCGACGGCGGAATAGATATGGGCAAGCGGCCGCTAATGGCGTTGATCCCCAGAAGTGCTTGGGCCGCGGCGCGCTGCGAGAGTGGAAAGCCGCCCCATGCGACCATGTACGTGGAGATCTCGGGTACCTGCTGATACAGGTACGGATTTCCGAAGTTGACGAGAATCGTGCGCGCACTGCGACGGGTCATCGCACGCAAGAAGTCGATGACCGGTGCCGCCGCTGTCGACGAGGCCGAGCTGTAGCTCGGCGCCAGATACGAGCACACCACGACGAGGTCAGAGGAATCCGCAGCCGCGAGGAGCCTCGCGTAGTTGGCCCCGGGATCGTCCGGGTTCACGTACTCGGTCCTGAGACGCGTGGCGGGACCTAGGCCTCGCCGAAGCTCGGCGACGAAGGTCACATCCGCGCCGAGGTTGGAACGGGACGCCATTGTTATGCTGAGAATCCTCGATGGCGCAGGCGCGACGCGTGCCAGTGGAACGAGCCGTAGCGAGTCCTTTGCGAGCGTGATCGACCGCTCGGCGGCGCGTCGGGCGATGTTGAAACTATTTGAATCACCAACGACCGCGGGCACCGAATCGAGATCGACAAGGCGCTGTCGATGCAGTCCGACACGCTCCTTCAGTGCTAGAACTCTCGACACCGATGAATCGATGCGCGCCGTGGTGAACCGGCCTGCTTGCACACCGGCGACGACGGCATCGATTGCCGTCGGGACGTCAGTGGGCATGAGTAGTATATCGGCTCCGGCCTCGATCGCGCGCTTGCAGGCTTCCGCGAGACCAATGCTGTTGATGGTGCCGTACTGTCCCGAGACGACCTGACCACCGCGACCCGGCCGTGCGTTGGCGAGAACGCCATTCATATCCATCGCGTCGGTGATGAGCAGGCCACGGAAGCCGAGCTCGCGGCGCAGCAAATCGGTCATCACTCGCGGCGACAATGTTGCCGGCGTACTGCTGTCGCCGAGAATTGCTGGCAGAGCGATATGCGCCGTCATGATTGCGCCGAGCCCGGCGGCGATCGCGGCTCGGAATGGCACCAATTCCACCGTGTCGAGCCGCGCTCGCGATACGGTGATTGTCGGAAGAGTTAAGTGTGAGTTCTGATCGGTGTCACCATGACCCGGAAAGTGTTTCCCGGTGGCGACCATGCCGTGCTCCTGAAGTCCTCGCACCAACGATGCGCCGAGGGAGGCAGCAAGCCGTTGATCCTCGCCAAACGAGCGGACGCCGATGACCGGATTTGCCGGATTGTTGTTGACATCGAGGATTGGCGCAAAGGCGACGTGAATGCCGAGTGCGCGTCCCTCGAGGGCGGTGATGCGACCCTGCTCGTAGGCGAGGGTCGTATCCCGTGTCGCCCCGATTGCCATCTCCGGCGGGAAGATCGTCGCTCCGCCCAGGTCGATGGCGTTAGGCAGAAAATAGCCGCCACGCGCCCGATATCCGGCGCCAAACTCGAGGTCCGCGCCAACGATGAGAGGAATAGCCGACAACCGCTGCATGGCGTTCAATTTCGCGGCGATCTCCATCGGGCCGCCGACAGACATCACGAGGCCACCGATGTGATCGTTGGTCACGTAGCCTTGCGCGCGTGCCCAGCCGGCGCTCGCGGCGGGACTGAAGTCTCCGAACACCATTGGCCAAATGAGCTGCGCGGCCTTGTCGCGAAGCGACAGTGACGCGAGCACCGAGTCGCTCCAGGTAGCCGAGCGGACGGGACGCGAGACGATCGGCGCCGGTGAGGGGGTGGAGACGGTGACTGGGGCTGGCGCCGGCGCGACGCACGCACTGGCCAGCGCTATCGCCATGGCCCCAGCAAGCATGAGCCTCACCACGTGATCGTCCCCTTCTTGGTCGTATCAACGTCCTCTTCACCGCCGGTCTTGAAGAGAAACGCCTCCATGTTCTTGGTGAGGAATCCGCGCGCCTGGGGATCCATCAAATTCAAACCGTAATGGTTTATGAGCATCATCTGCTGACGCGTCCACTGATTCCAGCAATCCTGGCAAATCTCCTTGACGATGCGCGCGCCGACCGCGCCGGGAAATGGAGGGCGCTCGAATCCTGGCTTTGTTTGTCCGCAACGACCGCAACTGACGTCTGGCATGAATACACCTTGCTGGCTCCTCGGAGAAAGGTAACCGCGGTGTGCTAGGGTGCCGACGCGTAGAAAAAAGGCCGGCCGCGTACGCGGCCGGCCTTGCTCAGTCGACGCTGAACTCAGTTCGCCGTTCCGAGCTGGGTCTCCATTTCTCCGCTTCGTCGCGCGTCGCCGCGAGCGTATTCGACTTTCGCAAGCCGCACGAACTGGAGCAGGCGAATGTAGATCCAGCCGATATCGAACTCGAACCATCGGGCGGCGAACCGAGCCGACTTGGGATCGGCGTGGTGGTTGTTGTGAAGCTCCTCGCCTCCGAGCCAGATCGCGATGGGGCTGATGTTCCGGCTCTCGTCCTTGACCTGACAATTCCGGTATCCGAGCGCGTGACCGACGCCGTTCACGACGCCGGCGGCCCAAAAGGGAATCCAGAGCATCTGAATGCCCCACACGAGTGGACCGACGAAGAAGCCGAAAAGGTAGATGTCGATGACGAGCATCACGAGGATGCCCAGCCAGTTGAGCCGCGTGAGCAGGTGCCGCTCGAGCCAGTCGTTAGGCGTGCCCTTACCGTACTTTTCGAGAATGCCTGGCTGGCGGACCGCCTTCCGGTAGTAAAACGCGCCCTTGAGGAGGATATTCCGCAGTCCTTCGAGGAGCGGGCTATGAGGATCGCCTTCGCGATCGGCGAAAGCGTGATGCTTTCGGTGGCAGGCCACCCACTCCTTGGTCACGATGGCGGTGGTCAGCCAAAGCCAAAGCCGCATCGGAAGAGCGGCGAGGTAGTGAAATCGCACGCCGCGATGTGTCTGCGCTCGATGCAGGAAAAGCGTCACACACACGTTGGTCATGTGGCCGGCGACGAGGACGAAAACAATCGGCATCCACCATCGAGCCGCCAATTCACCGAACCCTGGCATCCCAAACTCCACGTGCTGGTAGAACTTGAATCGAGCCACTCGACCGCCGCCGCAACGGCGCGGCCGCAGGTCCGAGCGAGGAATGAGCAACAACCCGTTGGCGTCTCAGCAGGGCTGAGAGCGAACGATCGTGAAATCTAACTCTGTGGCTGCCGTCACACTACCGAAACCAACGAAATGAGCCCCACCGAGCTCAGGGACGAGTCGCGACCGTCTCCGGAAACGTATTGGCTCAGGACGGCGCTCGCTGAGGACTTGCCTCGCTTTGGGAGCGCGCATAAGGTGCGGGCGAAATGAAGAAGAGAGAGTCGAATCGTGACGGATCGTCCGTTGGACGCGCCGGCCACACAGGCGCCGGCGACGGGTCGGCGAGCGCAACCACCACCTACGCCGAGCGATTCGCAGATCGTTACGCGCCCGATTTCTATCGAAGCATAGCGGCAGCTGTCGTCTCCTCGATTGGTATGGGGACTTATCTCGGCGAATGCACCGATGAAGACGACGCGTTGTACACCGAGACGATCGCGGCAGCGATATCCTGCGGTGTGAACGTCATCGACACCGCGATCAACTATCGCTGTCAGCGTTCCGAACGCGCGGTCGGGTCAGCGATTCAACGCGCGGTCGCCGAGGGAATACCGCGAGACGCGCTCGTCGTTTGCACGAAAGGGGGTTACGTACCGCTTTCCGACACGACACCGCGCTCCCGCGACGAGTACCGCGCGTATCTGAAACGCGAATTCTTCAATCCCGGG
>QHUV01000167.1 GCA_003222065.1 Gemmatimonadota bacterium
GCGATCGAGCGCGGCGCGCACGCCGGCGCGAGGTCGGTCTTGATCGGCATGGCGCACCGCGGACGGTTGAATGTGCTCACGCACCTTCTCAACAAACCGTATCAGTCGCTGTTCGAGGAGTTCCTGGGACATCACGGCGACACGAACTCGGCGAGCGGCAGCGGCGATGTGAAGTATCACCTCGGTTACCGTAGCGAGCGCCACATCGAGGATGTCGGCGCGGTGGAGCTGGAGCTCGCTCCGAATCCGAGCCATCTCGAGTTCGTGAACCCGGTGCTGCAGGGCGCGGCGCGAGCGAAGCAACGGATCGACGGCGGGGCGCCGGGCGAGCGCGACGAATCACGCGTCCTCGCGATTCTCGTTCACGGCGACGCCGCGTTCCCCGGCGAGGGTGTCGTTGCAGAAACGCTAAACTTGGCGATGCTTCAGGGCTATCGAATCGGCGGTACCCTACACGTTATCGCCAACAACCAGGTCGGGTTCACGACCGATCCGAGCGCAGGAAGATCGACGTACTACGCGAGCGACCTCGCAAAGGGATTCGAGATCCCGGTTGTCCACGTCAACGCCGATGACGCTGAAGCCTGCATTCAGGCCGTCCGCCTGGCAATCGCATATCGCCAGCGCTTTCATAAAGACTTTCTCATTGACGTCGTTGGGTATCGCCGGCATGGACATAACGAGGCGGACCAACCGGCATTCACCCAGCCGAAGCTATACGACTTGATCAAGACGCATCCAGCGCCGCGGGAAGTTTGGGGCGCGCGGCTCGTGCGAGAGGGCGTCGTCACCGAGGACCAGGTGCAGGCGACGGATCGCGACGTTGCCGACCACCTCGAGCGCATCTTCGCTGACACGAAGAACGCCGACACCGACGAGTATCCCGTCGTGCGGCCGGAGGAGCCGAAGTTCGCCGAGGCGCGCGAAACCGCGGTACGATCGGAGCAGCTCGTCGCCCTCAACGAGCAACTGCTCCAGTGGCCGTCGACGTTCAAGCTCCATCCGACGCTTCAGCGCACCCTTCCCCGCCGCCGCGACGCCATACACAACGGCGGCATCGATTGGGGGCACGCGGAAGCGCTTGCCTTCGCATCGCTCCTGGCCGACGGCCTGAACGTGCGTTTCAGCGGGCAAGACACCGAGCGCGGGACTTTCTCGCACCGTCAGGCGGTGCTGCATGACGCCAGTACGGGCGAGCGCTATGTGCCCTTGGCAAATCTTCCTCAGGCGCGCGGGACGTTCGAGATCTATAACAGCCCGCTCTCCGAGACCGCGGTGATGGCATTCGAGTATGGGTTCAGCACCGCTGCGCCTAACGACCTCGTGCTGTGGGAGGCGCAGTTCGGCGACTTCGCCAACGTCGCACAGCCGATCGTGGATCAATTTCTGGCCGCCGACCGCGCGAAGTGGGGACAGGATTCCGGGCTCGTGCTGCTGCTGCCACATGGCTACGAAGGCCAAGGCCCTGAGCACTCGAGCGCCCGGCTCGAGCGGTACCTGCAGTTGTGCGCCGAGGGAAATCTCATCGTCGCATATCCTTCCACTCCGGCCCAGTACTTTCACATACTGCGTCGCCAGGCGCTGCGACCGGCGAAGCGACCGCTCATTCTCATGCAGCCGAAATCGCTGCTGCGATTGCCAGCGGCGGCGGCGAAATTGGAGGAGCTTGCGACGGGAAGCTTCCAACCCGTCATCGATGATCAGTCGGTGCGTCGACGGGAGGATGTGAGGAGACTCGTCTTCTGCAGCGGCAAGATCTACTACGATCTGCTCGAGAAGGACCGGCCGGCGGGAATAGCCATCGTTCGCGTCGAGGAGTTGTATCCGTGGCCGCTGAATGTCGCGCGTGTCGTCGACGCTTATCCCAATGTTGAGGAAGTGGTTTGGGCGCAGGAAGAACCCAAGAACATGGGCGCATGGACGTACGTATCGCCCCGATTGCGCGCCGATATCGGGACCATGCTGCCGCTGCGGTACATCGGTCGGCCGGAGCGCGCCGCGCCCGCCGAGGGATATCACAACTCCCACGTGCAGGAGCAGGCGCGGATCGTGAGCGAAGTCCTCACCGTTCCGGCACCGTCGGGACGACGCAAGGCCGCTTTGCGTTGAGCGTGGAGCGTTGCGCGTAGGGCGACGGGGCGGGCCGGTACGGGCTCGCCTCGCTTCATTTTTTCTGACACTTTCTGTGCATCCCGCGCTGTCTACACTGGCGCGCTCTCATACCTTTCGTCGCATGATTCGACGCAGATTCATCGCCGCGTTCGCCGCGCTTCTTGCGCTGACGTCGCGGGTATCCGCTCAGGATGCGGGCGCTGCCGCGCTCGGAGAGCTCGTTCGTGGGCTCGGCGTCAACATGCGAGTCCTCGTAATCGCGGCTCATCCGGATGACGAAGATACGCAGCTGATCACGTGGCTCGCGCGAGGCCGCCAGGTCGAGACGGCGTATCTCTCACTGACGCGCGGCGACGGCGGTCAGAATCTCATTGGCAACGAGCTCGGCGAGGCGCTCGGCGCGATCCGTACCGAAGAGTTGCTTGCGGCGCGACGCATCGACGGTGGCCACCAGTACTTCACGCGCGCATTCGATTTCGGATTCTCGAAGAGCGCCGAAGAGACGTACAAGCACTGGCCGAAGGATTCGATCTTGCGCGACGTCGTTAGCATCGTGCGTGATTTCCGGCCGCACGTGATCGTCGCGATTTTCAGCGGGACGCCGCGCGACGGGCACGGCCATCATCAAGTCTCCGGATTGCTCGCCCGCGAAGCATTCGATCTCGCCGGCGACAGTGTGCGTATGCCGATGAGCGTCACGCACGGCAGCGCGCCATGGACGCCACTGAAGTTTTATCGCTCATCCCGCTTCGGCGGTGAGTCGACGTATCGATTCGACGTGGGCGCATACTCTGCGCTGCGCGGAGAATCGTATGCCGAGATGGCCGCCGAGAGCCGTTCGCAGCACAAATCGCAAGCGTTCGGCTCGTTGAAGCGAAAAGGCTCGATCATGGACGGCGTGCGGCTCGAGGCGTCGCGCGTGAGCAAAGTCGTCGAGGGTATGACGGAGACGTCGCTGTTCGACGGCATCGATACGACGTGGGCGCGTGTCGCTGCCGAGATGAATGGCTCGCACGCCGCGATCGATTCGCTCCCGGCGGCGATCGCCAGCGTTCACCGTGCGTACGATCCCTTCTACCCTGATCGGCTGCTCGCGCCGCTGGCGCGCGTTAGGCAGCTGGCGACGAGGAATCCCGACGGCTCCCTGGACGCCCAAGCGTCGCTGCTCGAGCTGATGAGCCGCGTACAGCGCGCGTTTTTGGTTGCATCTGGTGCCGGCATCGACGTCGCCGTCGATCACGAGACGTGGGCGGCGGAAGAGCCCATTCGTACGACAGCCAGTGTGTACGATCGCTACGCGACGCCGATGAAGGCGAGCGTGGACATTCGCTCGATGCACCCGAAGGGCGGGCTGCCGTCGAAGGACCTGCGGCCACTTGGTGCCGCGCAATTCGGCGACACCGTTCGCGACACGACGATCTCCCAGCCGTGGTGGCTCACCGCCCCGCGAGTTGGCGACATCTTCGGCACGCCGATCATCGCAAGGCCGGAGGACGCTCTGTTCGGCCTCAGGGCAACTGTCGGGATCGAAATCAACGGTGTTTCATTCGGCCTTGATTGGCCGGTGATCTTTCGATACGCTGACCCGATCAAGGGTGAAATTCGGCGGCCGATCGCGATCGTGCCCGCGGTCAGCGTCACGATCGATCAGCCGATTCAGTATGTGCCGGCTAATCGTCCGTTCAACCGCGTCGTTAGGGTCGAGCTACGATCAGCGAGCAACCATCCGCGCAGCGTGAAGGTGTCGCTGCAGCTTCCCGCGGGCCTCGCTGCCGATTCAATGTCAGTGGTGGTCGGCCTTCCCGACTACGCTGGAAATTTCGGAGGCGAGGGTGAGCCGCAAGGAATTCCCGGCGGCCGCGCCGTCGCGGGCAACTCGCCCGTTCGCTTCGCCGAGTTCCACGTTCACGGAACGTTGTCCGAGGGGCGCCACACGATTTCGGCGGTCGCGGAGAGTGAGGGTCGGCGTTATATGACGGGCTACACCCTCATCGATTACGACCACATCCGGCCGCAGCGGCTCTTTCACGACGCGAAGCTCGAGCTGAGCGCGGTCGACATTCGCGTCGGCCCCGCTCTCAACGTGGCGTATATCCCCGGCGTGGGCGACAACGTAGCACCGATGCTCGAGCAGCTCGGTATCCCCCTCACGGTCATCGCGCCTGACAAGGTTGCCACCGCCGATCTCTCGCGCTACACGACCGTCGTCGTCGGTCCGCGCGCTTACGAATCCAGTCCGGCGCTCGTCGCGGCGAATCCCAAACTGTTTGATTTTGCCCGTCGTGGCCACACGCTCGTCGTCCAATACGGTCAGTTCGAGATGGCCAATCCCGGCATGATGCCCTATCCGATCACGATCGTTAGGCCCGCTGATCGCGTTACTGAAGAGGACGCACCGGTCCGTCTGATCGATCCGTCCTCGCCGATTCTCAACGCGCCGAATCGCATCGGGCCGGCCGATTGGCAAGGTTGGATACAGGAACGATCGCTCTACATGCCGCGGACGCACGACGAGCGGTATCGCAGCCTCCTGTCGATGAACGACACCGGCGAGCCGCCGAACGATGGCGCGATTCTCGTCGCGCCGTTAGGCAGCGGCACGTATGTATACACGACGTTGGCGTTGTTCCGGCAGCTACCAGCCGGCGTACCAGGCGGCGCGCGGCTGTTCGTCAATCTGCTCAGCACCGATCAACGATCGGCGGGCACGCCCCCAGCGCTACCCAAGCCGTGATGCGGTCCGGCGGCCCGCGTTGGCTGAGGGCGGTGCTGCTCGGCGCCGTCGTGTCCTCATGCGGCAACTCGCGGACGCCGCTTGTCGTCTACTCTCCGCACGGCAAGGACCTACTACAGTATTACGAGCAGGCGTTCGAGAAGGGCCATCCAGACGTCGACATACAATGGGTCGACATGGGCTCACAGGACGTGCTCGACCGCCTGCGTTCGGAGCGCGCGAATCCGCAAGCGGACGTCTGGTTCGGCGCGCCGGCCGAGACGTTCGCCCGCGCCGCCAACGAAGGACTGCTCGCGCCGTATCGGCCGTCGTGGTCGGCCACGCTGCCTGTCGAGAGTCACGACAGCAAAGACCTCTGGTATGGCACCTATCTCACACCCGAG
>QHUV01000715.1 GCA_003222065.1 Gemmatimonadota bacterium
ATGCCGCCTCGAATTGGCGTCGCGCCTCCGCGAGATCGCCCGCGCTTTCAGCGATGAGACCAAGATTATTGTAGTCGGCGGCCATGCCGCGCGTGTCGCCGATGCGCGCCCGGAGTGCGATCGCCTGCGCGTATTCGGCGCGCGCCGTGCTTACGTCGCCGCGGTCCTCCCGCACCGAGGCCAGAGTGCCGATCGCGTTCGCCGCGACGGGTACGTCGCCGATCGCTTCCGCCAATGTCCGGGCGCGCTCCAGGTACCACTCAGCGCTATCGAGTTGCTGGGTGCTCGAAAAGGCCGCTCCGATATTGCCGAGGACCGAAGCAATTGCAGCCGTGTCGCCAATAGCGCGTGCGCGCGCCAGGGCACGTCGCCACACGACGACGGCAGCCATCGCGCCGTCCCTGCCGTACACGGTGACTCCAGCGCGCCGTGCGCTGTCCACCCAGACCTTACCTGTTTGCCGCTCCGGCGAGGACGCGGCAAAGCGGGCTACCTCGCGCGCTAGGAACGAATCGCCCCAAGCGACGGCGTAGGCGGCGCTGAGCGTTGTCGCAACTACAAGATCCCTGCGCGCAAATGCGAAGGTGACCGCCTCACGCGTCGCCGCCGGTCGCGCCCTCGTCTCGGCAACGAGCGCTGACTGAGGCAAGCGGAGCGCGAGCTGACGCAGCGTGTCTGCGGCGGGCGATTGAAGGGCGAGGACGACGAGGAGGAGGGGCGTCACCGGCGCGGGACCGCCACCAGCGAAAACTCGGTCAAGGGAGAGCTCGCCCAACGGTCCCACCCGATGCGCGCGTCCACACTCCACACATAGGACTTGCCGGCGATGAGCGTGACGGAGTCGGGAAGCGTCGCCACTGTGTCGGCGAGCTGCGCATCGTATAGCAGCTGTCCGCCAGCATCGAACAGGATCACGCGATAGCGGTCGGCGCCAGGGACCGCGGACCAGCGTAACACGCGAGCTTCCGCCACCGCGGCAACCGGCGCGAGCGGCAGCGGCGCGGCGGCGGAGGTAAGCGTGGGTGCCCGATGTCTGCCCCTGTCATCCTCGGTGCCCCGCGGTCCAACGAGGAGGATTACGATTGCCGCAGCTGCGACCGCAGGGAGAACGAGACGAA
>QHUV01000168.1 GCA_003222065.1 Gemmatimonadota bacterium
ACTCGGAGAGGATCGGTTACGTCGTTACAAACCCACCGTACGGCGTCCGTGTGGGGCAAGCTGCGAAGTTACGTGATCTCTACGCCCGGTTTGGGCAAGTGCTCCGGATCAGCTCTCCACGCTGGCGACTCGCGATCCTATCGGCGAATCCGAGGTTGGACGCGGAGCTCCGTCTGCCCCTGAAAGAGAGGCTCAAGACGCAAAATGGCGGAATCCCAGTGCGTCTTCTGACCGCGGAGGTCCCAGCAGGGAGCAATGATCCAGCGGGCGAGTAAACTCGCCCGCTTCTTGCTGATTTGACCTCCTTCTCGACGCGCGCTCGGCCTCACTTTCACGCGACGCAATGCGGTGAAGAGTGCCTGAGTCCGGCATCAGACTTGAAGAGGTGAAGGGCAACCGCGAGTGCGCGTCGCTCGCGTCGCTGAGCATCCACGCGACGGAGGTTATGCGTGCACGCCCTAATCAATTCTTTGTCCACCCGGCCGTCACTTCACCTTCGCTGGCCGGGGCAAACCATTACTCAAATCGCTAGGAGCTGACCGTGGGAGTCGGCGATCGACCTGAATACCTCGACGAGCAAGAAGAACCAACGCCCGAACAAGGCAGCGGGAGCGGGAATGGCAAGCGCGGACGGCGGCGCCCCAATGGCCGCCGGCGCGTTAGCGCCGATCGCAGCGCCGAGCTGACGGAAGCCGAGGACAGCGTGGCTGTCGATCGTGAGCTGCCCGAGCGGCGCGGCGAGCGACCGGAACGGCGCAATTCGCGTGAGCGCTCATTGACCCGATTGCTTGCCGGGCTGCGCGCCATGGACGCCGGCGATTTCTCGGTGCGCTTGGATCCGAATGGCGATCCGTTGATGGCGGAACTCATTCTGGCGTTCAATACCGTCGCGCAGCGGCACAACCGTCTCACCGACGAGATGGTACGCATCGCGAGCTCCGTGGGTCGCGAAGGCAAGATGCGCGATCGTGCGTCGATCGGCCCGGCGTCTGGACAATGGTCGGTGGCCGTGGACTCGATCAACGGCCTGATCACCGATTTGGTTCAGCCGACGTCCGAGGTCGCGCGTGTGATCAAGGCGGTCGCCGAAGGCGATCTGTCGCAGAAGGTGGAGCTCGAGATCGACGGGAAGCAGGTGCAGGGTGAGTTCTTCCGCATCGGCTCGACTGTAAATCGGATGGTCGATCAGCTCAATGCGTTCGCGAGCGAAGTCACGCGCGTCGCACGAGAAGTTGGCACGGAGGGCGTGCTCGGAGGCCAGGCCAATGTCCAGGGCGTGAGCGGGACGTGGAAAGATCTCACGGATTCCGTGAACGCGATGGCGTCGAACCTCACCGGACAAGTCCGGAACATCGCGTTGGTCACGACGGCGGTCGCGAATGGAGACCTCTCGCAGAAGATCACGGTCGAAGCGAAGGGCGAAGTGCTCGAGCTGAAGAACACGATCAACATCATGGTCGATCAGCTCTCGTCGTTCGCCGCCGAGGTGACGCGCGTGGCTCGCGAGGTAGGAACGGAGGGGATGCTCGGTGGCCAGGCAAGTGTGCAAGGGGTGAGCGGGACGTGGAAGGACCTCACCGACAACGTCAACTTCATGGCCGGCAACCTCACGAATCAGGTGCGGAACATCGCTCTCGTGACGACCGCCGTGGCGAATGGCGACCTGTCGCAGAAGATCGTCGTCGAAGCGAAGGGCGAGGTCTCGGAACTCAAGAACACAATCAACGACATGGTGGACCGTCTGCGCATTTTCGCGGACGAGGTGACGCGTGTTGCGAAGGAAGTAGGCACCGAGGGGATCCTTGGTGGCCAAGCGAACGTGCCTGGGGTTGCGGGCACGTGGAAGAGCTTGACCGAGAACGTGAACGCGATGGCGGCGAACCTCACGGGACAGGTGCGTAACATCGCCGACGTGACGACGGCGGTCGCCAAAGGCGATCTGTCGCGCAAGATCACGGTGAGCGCGCAAGGTGAGGTGCTGGAGCTCAAGAGCACCATCAATACGATGGTGGATCAGCTCAACGCGTTCGCGAGCGAGGTCACGCGTGTCGCGAAGGAAGTCGGCACGGAGGGGAAACTCGGCGGCCAGGCGCGGGTCGAAGGCGTGGCAGGAACCTGGCGCGATCTCACTGAGAACGTGAACGGCATGGCGGCGAACCTCACGGTGCAGCTCCGTGACGTGAGCGCGGTCGCCACGGCCATCGCGAACGGCGATCTGACGCGCAAGATCACCGTCGAAGCGCGCGGTGAGATTCTGCAGATCAAGGACGTCGTCAACCGGATGGTAGACCAGCTGAACGCGTTCGCGGGCGAGGTGATCCGCGTCGCGCGCGAGGTGGGAACGGAAGGCGTGCTCGGTGGTCAGGCGAACGTCCCCGGCGTGGCGGGCACGTGGAAGAGCCTTACCGACAACGTCAACGGAATGGCGAACAACCTAACGATTCAGGTCCGTAACATCGCCGACGTCACGACGGCCGTCGCGAAGGGCGACCTGTCACGCAAGATCACGGTCGAAGCGAAGGGCGAGGTGTTGGCGCTGAAGGACACCATCAACACGATGGTGGATCAGTTGTCGGCGTTTGCGAGTGAAGTGACACGCGTGGCGCGCGAGGTCGGCACGGAAGGCATCCTCGGCGGCCAGGCGAGCGTGCAGGGGGTGAGCGGGACGTGGAAGGACCTCACCGACAATGTCAACTTCATGGCCGCGAACCTAACGAATCAGGTTCGGAACGTGGCGTTGGTGACGACGGCCGTCGCGAATGGCGATCTGTCGCAGAAGATCACCGTCGAAGTGCGCGGCGAGATGCTGGATCTCAAAGACACCATCAACGCGATGGTGGAGAAGCTGCGCATTTTCGCCGACGAAGTGACGCGTGTCGCGAAGGAGGTGGGAACGGAAGGCCGCCTTGGCGGGCAGGCGAGCGTACCGGGCGTCGGCGGCACGTGGAAGGATCTGACCGACAATGTGAACGCGATGGGCGGCAATCTGACCGTTCAGGTCCGTAACATCGCCGACGTCACGACCGCCGTCGCGCGCGGCGACTTGTCGCGCAAGATCACAGTCGAAGTCCGCGGCGAGATTCTCGAGCTGAAGAACACGATCAACACGATGGTCGATCAGCTCAACGCGTTCGCGAGCGAAGTGACGCGCGTGGCGCGCGAGGTCGGTACTGAAGGAAAGCTCGGTGGGCAGGCGAAGGTACCGGGCGCGGGCGGGGTGTGGCGCGACCTCACGGACAACGTGAACGGGTTGGCGTCGAACCTCACGACCCAGGTGCGCAACATCGCCGACGTCACGACGGCGGTTGCGAACGGAGATCTGAGTCAGAAGATCACCGTCGAGGCGCAGGGTGAAGTGCTGAACCTCAAGAACACGATCAACAACATGGTCGATCGGTTGCGCGTGTTCGCTGACGAGGTGACGCGCGTCGCCAAGGAAGTGGGCACGGAGGGAAAGCTGGGCGGCCAAGCGGAAGTGCCGGGCGTCGCGGGCACGTGGAAAGCGCTCACCGACAGCGTGAACGCGATGGCGAACTCGCTCACTGTCCAGGTGCGCAACATCGCCGACGTCGCCACGGCGGTCACGAAGGGCGACCTAACGAGGCAGATCACCGTCGAGGCGCAGGGCGAGCTCGATGAGCTCAAGCAGAACATCAATCAGATGATCGGCAACCTGCGCGAGACGACGGAGCGCAACCAGGAGCAGGACTGGCTCAAGACGAATCTCGCCAAGTTCTCGCGGATGATGCAGGGGCAGAAGGACCTCGAGTCGGTCTCGCGCCTGATCATGAGCGAATTGACACCGCTGGTGTCGGCGCACCATGGCGCGTTCTTCATCGGCGAGGGCGACACCAACGAGCCGACGCTGAAGCTGATCGCGAGCTACGCGTATCGGGCACGGAAGAACGTGAGCAACCGGTTTAGTCTGGGCGAGGGGCTCGTTGGCCAGGCGGCGCTGGAAAAGCAGCCGATACTGCTGACGAACGTGCCTGACGATTACATCCAGATCACGTCCGGCCTCGGTGAGGCGCCGCCGCGCAACGTTATCGTCCTTCCTATCCTGTTC
>QHUV01000169.1 GCA_003222065.1 Gemmatimonadota bacterium
TTATGCTATCGCCGCCGAGTTGTTCGGGCCGCAGCATGCGCAGGCGCACCGGCCCCGCCGTGAATACCGGTACCTGCAGCGGCTTTGGCGCCGCGAAATGACCGAGAATCGCCTCGAGAAGGAGTATTCGCGCTCGCGGCGGTAGAGGTTCCCCATCGCGCCTTACGAGAAATGCGCGCGCCGTGACCGCGACCGAGTCCACCCGCGCCGCTCGCAGGACCGAGTCGCACGAGATGCCCGAATCGGCAGCTACCTGGCCCGAGATCCTGCACGGCACTAGGAGCGCGAGCATAAGCGCGGCACTCGACAAGCTCACCTGACACAGCCTCTTCACCGCGCGAGATCCACCCCTACTCGCCGGGATCGATCGCGTCTGCGTCCGCCCATTGAGTAAACAAGAAAGCCCAAGACATTCAAACCAATCACGACGCTCGAGATCTTTGCGGCAAAATTCCGCCAGCTTGGCACATCGATGATCGGAAAGATCGACAATGCGACGTAGAGCACGGTGGTGAGCAATCCCGCCGCGGCGGCGATCTTCAACGCGCGGGAGCCGCGCGGGATTGCACCCGCCGATCGAGCAGCCAGGAGCGGCAACGCGAACAGCACGAGGTAGGTCAGGCCGTACAGAATGCCCGCCGCGTTGTCGAGCAGCTGAAACGCTTCCTGCTGTCCGACGCCGGCGATCCCGGCAAGGCCGAAGGCGAGAGATACCGCACCGACGAACACGATCGAATTCACCGGCGTCCGAAAGCCCGGATGGAGCTTCGTGAACCAGCTCGGGAGGAGCCGGTCCCAGCCCGCGACCATCGGCATTCGCGTGTTGCCAGTGAAAACGATACTCGTGTTCGCGATCGATCGCGACGTGAGCATGAGGATCACCATCGGCGCGATGATGGTCGCCGCACCTAAGGAGCCTACACCGCGTCTGATTGCTTGAGGTATAGGCGCGATCAGGTCGACCTGTTCCGGTGTACTGAACGCCAAAACCGCGCTCGTGCCGAGGATGAACATCACGGCGATAACCGGCGCAGCAATGACCGTCGCCCGCCCGATCGTTCGCTCGGGGTTCTTACATTCTCCCGCGAGCACCGCGACGTACTCGAAGCCGCTCAGGGCGCCCACGGCCAGCTTTCCGAATATGTTCAGGCTCAGAAGCGTCAACGCCGGCATCGCCACCGCGAACGGATGATAGGAGGGCAGCGCGCCGCGAGCGAGCTGCACGAAGGGTAAGGCAATGAGAACGGCGAACGCGATGATGAGCAGGACGCTTCCCGCGTTATGCAACCATTTGCTCACGCCGAGCCCCAGTACTCCCAGCCCGATCATCGCGCCCATCAAAACGCAACTCACCCCGGTTATGAACAACTTGTTATTGGCCATCCAGGGGATTGCAAACGCGTACGACAAGTTGGTCGCGATCAGGAGACCGATGCTCGAGATCAGCACTACGGCGTACATCCAAAGGTTCCAAGCGACCATGAAACCCGCCGCCTCTCCAAACCCGAGCTTCGTCCACTGATAGAGGCCGCCTTCCAAGGGCATCGCGCGACTCAGGTGAATCACCACGGCCGCCTGTGGCAGGTAGAACAACAACATCGCCGCCAGCCAAAACACGATGTGCGCATGCCCGAGCTTTGCCGCCGCGCCCACCCAGACGATACCAACCACGTACACGATCTGCTGCAGCACGAGGTCGGCAAGTCCGAGCTCCTTCTTGAATACGGCGCTCCGCTGCTCGACGCGCGCCGCTTCCGCAAGTGATCCGGCCGATCCGTCGACAGCAGGAGCCGGAGCATGCGGACGCAACTCGACTGTCAACGCCACTCCTGAATGATCGAGGCGCGTTGGATGAGATCGAGCCGCGGAAAGTAGCGTCGGAGATAGTCGTTCCCTTGACCCATGATCAAATCCTGTCTCGGTCCCAATCCGGAGGGCGCTCCGTCGCCGTAGGCGTCGTACAGCGACTCGGCGACAGTCAGACCGTCGATCACCTCGGCGATCGGCGGGAATCCGCCGCCGTATCCGTCGAGCTTCGCGTTGTCCTTGAGATTGATGAACAACTGCACGGTGCGCGTATTGGGACCTTCGCTGGCGAAGGCGATCGTGCCGCGTGTGTTCGAGTGACGCACTGCATCATCGGGAATTCGCCGCGACTGCCACGCCGAATTGATCGTTGCGTTACCCGAGATTCCGAACTGCGCCACGAAATTCTCGATCACGCGAAAGAAGTACGTGCTGTCGTAGTAGTGATGCTTCGTCAAATAGTAGAAGCGATCGACTCCGTGTGGTGCCCAGGTGCGGCGCGCGATGACGCTGAACCGGCCACGCGACGTCTCGAAGTCGACTCGAAAGCTGTCTGGCGCCGGCTGCGCGAGTTCGGCGTCGGAGGGCGTAATGAGCGGCCCGTCACCGCCGCGTGCGCAGCCGAACGCGGCAGCGACGAGCGCGAGAAGAATCTTGCCGCGCCGCGTTAGGCAAGGAAAGTGACTCATTTCCGGGTATGCGAGGCCGGAAGCGTCGTGCCGGTGCTCGCCTGCGGCGGCCCCGCAGTGAGTGCGTCGGAAACCCGCTCGCGCTGATGATCGTTACGGCTACGTAGAATGGCCAGGAGATTCGCGTTGCGAATGAGCGTTGCTTCGCCGCGAAGAGTGGGCTCGGCACTCGCCTCGATGAATTTGCCGTGATCGAGCCGCGCCTCATCTCGTTCCCGCGTCGGCACATCCGCATAGATGAACACGTCGAGTTGAGCGCCGCCGAGGAGCAGACGTGTCCCCGATGGACCAAGCGGCGCTTCGTGGATCGGGTCGGCCGCAGAATCTCGCCGCGGCGCGAGCCCGGCGCGATCGAGCCGATCGAAGACAGCGCATTCGGTCCATAGGCCTGTTGCCGGGCAAGGCCCCTTCCCGCTTGCAACGGACTTGGCCTGGGTGGTCACGGCCGCGGAGCTCGGCGGCGTGTTCGCCTCACTCGGTTGCGGAACCTGCCCCTTGCCGCCACCGCCGCACGCGGCCAACAAGCTCGCGATGGGAATGAGACGACGGAGTGAGTGCATTCGCGGATCATACGCGCGCGCGAGTAGGTGTCGCCAGTATTACGAAAGAAAAAGCCTCGAGCGTGTGCTCGAGGCTCCAGACAATCGTGTCCTCGCTTCAGCGCTTGCGTCCTTTCGCGGTGCGTTCGCGCGCGGCGGCCTGCTTGCGTCGCGGCGCCGATTTCTTTGCCGAACCCTTTCGGGCCACCGGCGCGCTAGCACGGCGCACTGGCTTCCCCACGGCGTGGGGTTTCGAAGCAGTTCGGCGTTTCTCGCTCGCGTGCTTGTCGGATTTCTTCGCCGTCCTGGCACTGGCCGCTTTGGTAACCTTGTGCGGCTTTGCTGAGGCTTCGATGACCGCGGTAACCTTCTCTACACTTTTAGAGGGTGTCGACTTCGCTGTCTTCAGGACCAGCTTGCCAGGAACAGCCACCGGTGTCGGAGGCGTCGCCGCCGCTACAGGAACTGAGGCGACCGCGTTCGTGCTCCCCTTTGGTCGGCCGCCTTTTCGCGCTAACTGTGCGTCAGCCAGCATTTTACGAAAGGCCTCCTGCGCTTCCGCCATCAACTGAACGTGCGAAACACGGCGCTCCCGAAGCGCCTTATCCTTTTCCGCCCGATATATCGCTAGTGCCGTCGTCGCATCCATTGTCAAGGTGTAGAAAGGTTCGACGATCTCGACCGGGAACGGCCTAAATCTAGTCGAGATGGCGCCTTCGGACAGGGGTAATTGCGTCGATCCGTGAGTAGATCACTTCACGAGACCGATGAATGCCGGACTGCCTGCTCAAACGCGCTTCAAATCTACGGTTCGCGCGCCGGCCGCTGAGGGATAACCTGCTCGAATGGCGAATAGAGTTGATGAGTGGCGCGCTCCAGTCCGGCCGCGTCCTGTACCAGTATTGACCGAGCGGCGCTCTTCACGAGATCACCGAACTCGGCTGTGAGACCCATGCCGTCAACTCTTCGCTCTAGGTCTACCAAAAAAGCGCTAATCCTTCCCTGCCGATCCTTGTTCTTCACCGACGTCACTTCGTCGGCCACCATCATTATCGCTGACGTATGCCCCACTCTTCCAAAACTGTCGTTGGCGATCCGCTCGCGATCGGCAGCCGGGAGCGCGGCCACTCGATCGAGAAAGCGAGTGGCAGCTTCGATGTTCCGATCAAAGCCTTGCGTCTGTGTCCCCGTCATTCGCGCCTCCACGAAGAGCGTTGAATTGCCCGGCGATGCGCTGAGCCGCGACAATTATGGCACTCCCACGGCTGCGGCGAAACGGTTCAATCACTGTCAGGTGTTGAGATGAGAAGTTGGGTCGCGCGCGCCATGACCTTTCGTTCACTGCCGAAGGCGAGCATCGCCTCAGCCTTCGAGAGCTCAACCCAACGCGCTTCGTCTACCTCATGATCGTGGTCGGCAACGTCACCGCCGCGGTACTCGAGCAAGAAGAAGTGGACGCGTTTGTGGAATCGAACCCGCTGCGCTTGAGCATCAGCGCCAACGTACCAATATTCGATCTCCTCGAGCGGAGCGATGATTTCCGCGTCGACCCCGGCCTCCTCGCGCACCTCGCGAGTCGCTGTCTGGATCGGAGATTCCCCTTGGTCCACGATCCCCTTGGGCAGTTGCCATCTGCCTTTCGGACCCACGCGCACGATCGCGACTTCG
>QHUV01000170.1 GCA_003222065.1 Gemmatimonadota bacterium
CGGCCTCGCCGCGCCTCGCGCCGTTTGATCCCACGCGCCTTCGGCCGCGGCGATTCTTTTTTGACGTCCTCCGGCCGGATGTCCTGCCGTTTCATCTGTTCGTGTACCCTCGCCGCGTCGGGATCCCGCGACAGCCCGCGCTCGAGCTGCTTGGCTTGCTTCTCTTTGAGAGAGGGCGGGGCGGTGGGAATGTCTGCGCTGACCACCGCGTCGATCACAACCGGTCGATCGGATGCCAGCGCCTCGTCCCACGCTGGTCCTACCTGTTCTGGCCGCTCGACACGGATGCCGCGAAGACCAAGGAGCTCTGCATAACGAGCGTAAGACATGTCGGGAAGGTCTTGGGACGCCGCAAACTTCGGCTCGCCTTCCATGATACGCTGCTCCCAGGTCACATAATTCAGGTCGCGATTGTTGAGCACGAGGACGAT